>CADBWP010000045.1 GCA_902798365.1 uncultured Ruminococcus sp. | reverse complement strand
CCTGCCACCTCCATCTGCGTTTTTCCGCGAAAAAACCGCAGGGTCAATATGCGCTTTTCGCGGTCGGACAGGTTCTTTATAGCCTCCTTAAGCGCAAGCTCCTCAAGCCATGTTGAGTCGTCGCTTTTGTCGCCGATCTGATCCATTACATAAACCGTGTCGGTTCCGTCGGAAAACACGGGCTCGTAAAGCGACACAGGCTCAACCACCGCCTCAAGCGCCAAAACGACCGTTTCCCTCGGCACGTCCATAAGCTTTGCAATCTCTTCAACCGTAGGCTCGCGGTCGCATCGCGCAGTAAGCTGCTCCTTAAGCTGCATCGCGCGGTAAGCCGTGTCGCGCATGGAGCGTGAAACCCGAACGGCGTTGTTGTCGCGGAGATAGCGGCGTATTTCACCTATTATCATAGGAACCCCGTAGGTTGAAAAACGGACGTCGAGGGCGGGGTCAAAGTTGTCTATCGCCTTTATCAGACCTATGACGCCCACCTGAAACAGATCGTCGGGGTTCTCTCCCCTGCCCGAAAACCTTTGAATAACGCTGAGCACAAGGCGCAGATTGCCGTTTATCATTTCTTCACGGGCGCGCTTTCTCTCGGCAGGCGAACCGTTTTTTATAGTCTGCAAAAGCTCGCGCTTCCGATCCTCTGTAAGCAGCTTGAGCTGCGATGTGTTCACGCCGCAGATTTCAACTTTTCCGTATTGCATAAAAATCCCCCCGGTAATATTCTAATAGAATTATTGCCGGAGGGATTGGCTTTTATTCTGTTTTGGAATTATAATGGTGTGATTTACTATGGTACAATCATCTGAACACGACTATGCCAACTCGTCATACACCTTTTTGAAGGTTTCAACCACATATTCCGCTTCCTCGTCGGTGATAACGGAGTTCATCGGAAGGGTAAGCTGATTTTTATGCTGATTATATGCGTTGGGGTAATCGGCGATATCGAAGCCCTTGCTGTTGTACGCCGTCAGCATTGGCAGAGGCTTGAAGTGAACGTTGCACATCACGCCGTTTTCTGCCATCTTTTTATAAAATTCGTTTCTGAAATCTGCATCCTTTCCGTTGAAGCGGACAAAATACAGGTGTCCGCTGCTGCGGTGGTTTTCGTCGGCGTGGTTGAGCACCTGAATATCAAGGTTTTTAAATTCGTCGTTGTAGTAATTAATCAGCGCATGACGCCTTTTGAGCATACTCTCATAGCGGTTGAGCTGAGCCAAACCGAGCGCCGCCAGCACGTCGGGCATGTTACACTTGTACTGCGTATCCACAACGTCGTATTCCCAACCGGGAGCATTGCTTTTTGCAAAGGCGTCCTTTGTCTGACCGTGGAGCGACCACAGCATATACTGCTTGTACAGCTTCTCCTCGTCAATGCGTGAGCGCAAGCGATGAACCGTCGCGCCGCCCTCGGCAGTAGTGAGGTTCTTTACTGCGTGGAAGCTGAAATTTGTAAAATCTGCGATCTCGCCGCACATCTGTCCGTGCCAGCGTGCGCCGAAAGCGTGCGCCGCGTCCGACATGATGATCACACGGCCGAGCAGCTCCTGAATCTTGCCGTTGGGCTGAAAAATATCTCTTTTTCTGCGGACGGCTTCATAAATGCGGTCATAATCGCAGACAACACCGGCAAGATCAACAGGGATTATTACCTTTGTGCGCTCATTAATCGCTTCCTCCATCTTGTCGTAGTCCATCTCGTACGAGCCGGGCTTGCAGTCGATCATAACGGGCGTTGCGCCCACATGATAAACAATGGAAGCGGTAGCGGTGTATGTATAAGCGGGCAAGATAACTTCATCGCCGGGTCCCACCTTGAGAATACGCAGCGTCATTTCTGCACAGGCTGTCTGCGAGGAAAGACAAACCGCCTTGCCTGTATGACAATAATCGCCGATCCTCTGCTCCAAAAACTTTGTTTTCGGACCCGTGGTGATCCAGCCGGATTCCAGCACCTCGGTCACTAATTCAATTTCATCCTTACCTATGTCGGGCGGAGAAAACGGAATATTCATGAACTGCACTTCCTTTTTAAAATACGCGATTTACGAAAAACTAAATAATTACATACTATATTCTATCATACAATCATCGCCCTTGCAACATATAGCGCCAAAATCTCAGTTTTAGCCAAATACATATCGGTTTAAAGCGGTAAAAAGAATCACTTTGCTGTGCAGAATCGCACAAAATGCCTTTGAATCACACCGGTTCAAAAAACGTATCGGGGTGATTCGGGTCGAACTGCTCGTTTGCCCACATCAGGGTAACGAGGTTTTCGGTATCGGAGAGGTTGATAATGTTGTGCGTCCAGCCGGGTATCATATGAACCGCTTCGATTTTGTCACCTGAAACCTCAAAGGAAACCTTCTCGTTAGTATGGATATTGCGCTCCTCGATCAGCGCGCGACCGCTGACAACGATGAAAAATTCCCACTTGGAGTTGTGCCAATGCTGTCCCTTTGTGATGCCGGGCTTACTGATATTCACGCTGAACTGACCGCAATTGACCGTCTTTAACAACTCGGTGAAGGAGCCGCGGTCGTCGCAGTTCATCTTCAACTCAAACTTGAATTTATCGGTCGGCAGGTAGCTGAGATAGAGGCTGTAGAGCTTCTTTGCAAAGCTGCCGTCGGGGATATCGGGAACCACCAAGGTTTCGGGCTGTGCCTTGAAGCTTTGGAGTAAATCGACGATCTCGCCGAGCGTGACCTTGTAGGTCAGCGGAACAAAACAGTATCTGCCATCATTATTCTCTACCGGAACTAAGCCGTCATAGTCGCAATGCTTTTCCTTGCCTTCGAGCAAATCAAACATACCCTCAACCAAGTCGTCGATGTAGAGCAACTCGACCTCGGCGTTCCTGTCATTGACCGTGTATGGCAAATCGTTCGCCACGGCGTTGCAGAATGTGGAAACAGCGGAGTTGTAGTTAGGACGGCTGTGCCCCATCAGATTTGGAAAGCGGTAAACCGCGACCTTAGCGCCGGTTTCCTCGCCGTAATTAAACAGCAGCTCCTCCCCTGCCAGCTTGCTTTTGCCGTAATCCGACTGACCGTAGCGACCGATAAGCGTCGCTTGGATCGAGCTTGACAGCATGACGGGAGCCTTGTTGTTGTGCTTTTTGAGCGTATTCAAGAGCTTTTCGCCGAAGCCGAAATTCCCCTGCATAAACTCATCGTTTGACTTGGGGCGATTTATCCCGGCAAGGTTAAAGACGAAATCTGCCTTTTTACAATACTCGTCAAGCTCCTCGGGCGTACTATCAATGTCATATTCAAATATTACTTCAATTTTAATGTTTGGACGAGTTCTGTTTTTCCCGTCGCGTATGTTTTTCAGATTCGCGCAAAGAGCCTGTCCTACCATTCCCTTTGCGCCGGTGACTAAAATATTCATATATCTTTTCTCCACACCATCTTATTCACCACGCCTGTGTAGGACTGGATGATTTTGATTACTTTATCTGACACATTCTCATCAACATAATCGGGCACGGGAACACCGAGGTTGCCATTTTTGTTCATCTCAACCGCTGTGTCAACGGCTTGCAGCAGGCTCTTTTCGTCGATTCCGGCGAGAATGAAGCACGCTTTATCAAGAGCCTCGGGGCGTTCGGTGCTGGTGCGGATGCAGATCGCCGGGAAGGGCTTGCCAATTGAGGTAAAGAAACTGCTCTCTTCGGGAAGCGTGCCGCTGTCGGATACGACCGCAAAAGCGTTCATTTGCAGGCAGTTGTAATCGTGGAAGCCGAGCGGCTCGTGCTGTATGACGCGCTTGTCAAGGACAAAGCCGCTCTGTTCCAAACGCTTTTTGGAACGCGGATGGCAAGAATAAAGGATCGGCATATCGTACTTCTCAGCCATTTTATTTATCGCCGTAAAAAGCGAAGTAAAGTTCTTTTCCGTATCAATATTCTCCTCACGGTGGGCGGAAAGAAGGATGTATTTGCCTTTCTCCAAGCCCAATCTTTGGTGAATATCGCTCGCCTCGATCTTGTCAAGATTGTTGTGCAAAACCTCCGCCATGGGCGAGCCCGTGACATATGTCCTCTCTTTCGGGAGCCCCGTGTCGGCAAGATACCTTCGGGCGTGCTCGGAGTAAGCCATATTGACGTCGGAAATAATGTCAACTATCCTGCGGTTGGTTTCCTCGGGAAGGCACTCGTCCTTGCAGCGGTTGCCGGCCTCCATATGGAAGATAGGAATATGTAGCCTCTTCGCTCCGATAACGCTCAGGCAGGAGTTTGTATCGCCCAAAACAAGCACCGCGTCGGGCTGAATCTCAACCATCAGCTTGTAGCTCGCAGCTATAATATTGCCCATTGTCTCGCCTAAATCCGCGCCTACTGCGTTCATATAGACGTCGGGATCGTCAAGCTGCAAGTCCTTGAAAAAAACGCCGTTCAGATTATAGTCATAGTTCTGACCCGTATGTGCGAGGATCGTGTCAAAATACCTGCGCGCCTTATTTATAACCGCTGCCAGACGGATTATCTCGGGACGCGTGCCGACGATGATTAACAGCTTTAGTTTTCCGTTGTTTTTGAAGCTAACGTTACATTCATTCATAATGATTTCCTTTACGTTTTTGAATTATATTGTTGAGCATCATATATATAAGCATTCCTAATACTGCACCAACGAAATTGTTGATAATATCATCAATCTCAAACGAGCCGCATTTTGTAATCAGCTGCATGGTTTCGATAAATAACGTCAGCAGTAAAGATAGCGCCATTGTGATAAGGTATTTGTGTTTTGCATTAATGACAACCGGCAATAGGAAGCCCACCGGCATCAGCATAACAAAGTTAATCAGAAGTTGTCGGAGCACTTGCTCTCCGTTATATTGGAAGAACCATCTGTATGAAGTGAAGAAGTTGATTTGATATTCGTACTCTTCATGCGAATACCTGCCGGTAACGGTAAAATACAACAGCACGACAATATACAGTGACAAAAGAATTGCCGCACCGCATTGTAGTTTATTGAACTTATGCTTTTTATACAGGAATATCGAAACAGCGCAAAACAAAGCAAAAGCTATCACCGAAATGATAATCCTGTTTACAAGTATTTCGGGTAATAATGCGGCAAAGTCCTAATTGTGGCTAACATCAAATTAGTCTCTCTTAAAAATATCTCTTGTATAAACCTTATCCTTTACATCATCCAAGCAAGCGTCATAACGGTTTGCGATAATGGAATCTGACTGCTTTTTGAATTCTTCCAAATCATTGACGACTTTTGAGCCATAGAAGGTTGTACCGTTTTCAAGCGTCGGCTCATATACGATAACCGTTGCGCCGCGGGATTTGATGCGCTTCATAACGCCCTGGATTGAACTTTGTCTGAAATTGTCGCTGTTCGACTTCATTGTAAGGCGATAAACTCCGACAACGACATTTTTCTCGCTTGCGGCGTTGTAGGTGCTGTTCTCGGAATAGTATCCGGCTTTTTCGAGCACGCGGTCAGCGATAAAGTCTTTTCTGGTGCGGTTGGATTCTACTATCGCCGTCATCATTTCCTGCGGAACGTCGTTATAGTTGGCAAGGAGCTGCTTGGTATCCTTTGGCAGGCAGTAGCCGCCGTAACCAAAGGAAGGGTTGTTATAATGTGAGCCGATTCTTGGGTCAAGGCACACGCCGTTAATAATCTGCTGCGTGTCAAGCCCCTTCATTTCGGCGTAGGTATCCAACTCGTTGAAATAGGAAACGCGGAGTGCAAGATATGTGTTGGCAAACAGCTTGACTGCCTCTGCCTCGGTGAAGCCCATAAAGAGAGTGTCGATGTTCTCTTTGATTGCACCCTCCTGCAGCAATCCGGCAAAGGTATGCGCGGCCTTCACAAGCCTTTCGTCGTCCATGTCGGTGCCGACGATGATCCTTGAAGGATAAAGATTGTCGTAGAGCGCTTTTGATTCTCTGAGAAACTCAGGGCTGAAAATGATGTTTTTACTGCCCGTTATTTCTCGGATATGCGCGGTATAACCGACAGGTATGGTGCTCTTGATGACCATGATCGCGTTCGGATTGTACTGCATAACAAGCTTGATGACAGCCTCAACAGCCGAAGTATCAAAGAAGTTCTTCTTGCTGTCGTAGTTTGTGGGAGCGGCTATCACGACAAAATCCGCGTCCCTGTAGGCGTACTCTGCGTCAAGCGTCGCCTCTAAATCAAGCTTTTTTTCCGCAAGGAATTTTTCGATGTAATCGTCCTGTATGGGCGACTTTTTGTTGTTGATAAGCTCCACCTTTTCGGGGATAATATCCACCGCCTTGACGGTGTTGTGCTGCGCCAAAAGCACAGCTATAGACAAGCCGACATAGCCTGTTCCTGCTACTGCTATTTTCATACTCTCACCTTATACCCTGTAAAAAATCTTATACCACTCCGCAAATTTTCTCAGTCCTTCACGCAAGGATGTTGAAGGCTTAAAACCGAAATCGCGCTCCAGCGCGGATGTATCGGCGTATGTCACCGGAACATCACCGGGCTGCATGGGTACGAGCTTTTTGTGTTCTTCAAAGTTGTAATCCTCCGGCAATACGCCCGCACGAACAAGCTCCTCCTGCAAGATGCTTACAAAATCAAGCAGATTCTCGGGATTACTGTTGCCGATGTTATAGACCGCATACGGCGGCAAGGGCAGACCGTCCTCACCTGTTTTTCGCTCGGGAGCGCCCTGCATGACGCGCATTACGCCCTCGACGATATCATCAACATATGTAAAATCGCGCTTGCAGTTGCCGTAGTTAAATATCTGAATGGTCTCACCTTTTATCAGCTTATTCGTAAAACCGAAATATGCCATGTCGGGACGACCCGCGGGTCCATAGACCGTAAAGAAACGAAGTCCTGTGGATGGGATATTGTAGAGCTTGGAATAGGCGTGCGCCAACAGCTCGTTGCTCTTCTTGGTCGCTGCATAAAGAGAAACAGGGTTATCCACCTTGTCATCGGTTGAAAACGGCACCTTTTTGTTTCCGCCGTAAACCGATGATGAGGAAGCATAAACAAGATGCTCAACACCCTTTGCGCCGTCGTCGTAGGAATAGCGGCATGCTTCAAGGATATTGTAAAAACCGATGATGTTGCTGTTGATGTACGCGTCGGGATTGGTGATAGAGTAGCGAACACCTGCCTGCGCAGCCAGATTAACTACAATATCAAAACGGTAGTCCTCAAAAGTGCTGTCGATAAGCGCCTTATCCGCAAGGTCGCCCCTGATGAACCACCAGTCGATCTGCTCATTTTCGGCGACAAGCTTCTCTATCTCTGCGAGGCGGTATTCCTTTAAAGCCACATCATAGTAGTCGTTCATATTGTCGAGCCCTACAATCGTCATCGGCTCGCTTGTTTCTATAAGCTTCATCACCAAATTCGCGCCGATAAAACCTGCGGCTCCGGTGATGAGGATGGTTTTGTTTTTCAGTTCGATATTATTCAAAACAGCACTTCCTATCTGTAATTCAAAAAGCTTAAGGTTATTATTGGGCAAGCGCTTCTTTTACGTAATCAGTCGTCAAAAGCTTTTGCACCGTGCCCTCGACATCAAGCAAATTGGTGTTGTGGCTTGTATAAGACTCATCCGCCTCGGTATGCACCTCGCCCCTGACAAAGAACTTATCGTAGTTCAAATCGCGGTTATCGGCAGCAACACGGAAATAATTGCCCATATCCTCCGAGCGCAGGCGCTCCTCGCGGGTCATAAGGGTTTCGTAAAGCTTCTCTCCGTGACGGGTGCCGATGATCTTTGTGCCGGTGTTGCCGAACAGCTGCTGTACTGCCTTTGCCAGAACGCCTATGGTGGAGGCGTCCGCCTTTTGTATGAACAGATCGCCGGGATCTGCGTGCTCAAAGGCGAATTTTACAAGTTCGACCGCCTCGTCGAGATTCATCAAAAACCGCGTCATATCGGGATCGGTAATCGTTATGGGATTGCCTGCCTTGATTTGATCGATAAACAGCGGGATCACCGAGCCGCGGCTGCACATAACGTTGCCGTAGCGCGTGCAGGAGATAACCGTGCCGTCGCGCTCCGCCGCAACACGGGCGTTGGCATAAATGACATGCTCCATCATCGCCTTGGAAATGCCCATAGCGTTGATGGGATAAGCCGCCTTGTCGGTTGAAAGACATACCACACGCTTTACGCCGCAGTCTATTGCCGCGTGCAGCATGTTGTCGGTGCCCTCAACATTAGTGCGAACAGCCTCCATGGGAAAGAACTCGCAGCTGGGCACCTGCTTTAGCGCAGCAGCATGAAACACATAATCCACACCCCACATGGCGTCTTTTATCGACTGAGCATTGCGCACATTTCCAATGTGAAACTTGACCTTGCCGGCATGATCGGGGAACCGCGCCTGCAGCTCGTGGCGCATGTCGTCCTGCTTTTTTTCATCGCGCGAGAAAATGCGGATCTCCCCTATGTCTGTTGTTAAAAAATGCTTGAGTACGGTGTTGCCGAACGAACCCGTACCTCCTGTTATCATTAATGTTGCTCCGCTGAATGCTGACATATCGTTTACCTCTTAATTATTACCCTGATACGATTTTTATCTTTGCTGAGCTTGTGGCTGCCATGAAATATCTTATTCATGTTACTGCCAAAACACATACGTACCCACGGTAACTATCCTAACCATTATACCCGTTTTTAAGTATAAAGTCAATAAATAATTGGCGTTGTTACTGTGAATATCCGCTTGCCGGCTGACACCCATAACAATTGCCTTTCTTATTATTCGCCCATACTGTTCTTCGGTGTTTCTCTTAGCATAGAGTTACTTGAGGAACAATGCAGCGCAACGTCGTGATCGGGCATTATGAAGCTGAGGACAAATCCCTTTTTCACGTCATAGTCCCGTGAGAGCTCTGCTCCGTCAAGCCAAAACGTATAATCCGTATCGGTGGCGATCATCCAATAATACAGAGTCACCCTCTGCCCGGCACGGTACTCATCCTTTGCGTTTTTATAATCAAGCTTGTTGCCGCAATAATCAACCTTGTGTTTTTTACCAAATATACTCATAATAACCTCCGCTGAACTGTTTTACGATTTTCAGATTCCGCCGGGAACCGTACTTTTCATGTTTTTGTCTATCTGTTCCCTACTCATGCAATTCGAGCGGCAGTCCGTCGGGATCGCGGAAGAAGGTCATTTTCTTTCCGGTATAATTATCTCTGCGGATCGGCTCTGTGGGGATCCCCAAACCGTTCAGCTCAGCCACAGCTTCATCTATGTTCTCTACCGCAAAAGCGAGATGCCGCAAGCCGCACGCCTCGGGGTTTGTAACACGCTTTGGAGGATTTTGGACACAGAAGATCTCCAACTCCGCGTTCCCGAGTCTTAAGTCCAGCTTTGTGTCATTTTTATCCGGTCGGAAGTTTTCTCTGATGATGTCAAAACCAAGCAAATCCACATAGAAATGCTTTGTCCGTTCATAGTCGGATGTGATGATAGCAATATGATGTATTTCTGTCAGCTTCATTTTAATACCCCCGTTTATACTTCTCTTTCCCTGCTCAAAGCTCAAATCCGCCGCTTGATTTACAGGTTCAATATACCAATGCTCTGCTCATTTTTGTGTTTTCGACAGTTTAATCATATCAGATTATTTGACGCTTGTCCATTATTCTTTGCAAATAATACACGGAAGAACTGCATTATAGGCAACGTGGCATATAGCAAGCAAAAAGCCCTCCGAGCAATCTCAGAGAGCTATTTATTATTCTTAACAGGAATTATAATGCTGTTTACTATATATATTTCGGTCAGTCCGGTTTTGCCGGGGGTTCGCCGTCGGGCTTGTTGCCGCCGTCGGGCGGAGTCTGTCCGTCGGGGGGAGCCTCGTGACCGCCGTCCGTGGATACGGTTATCTCGACAGCCGAGCCCTGAGAGGCGGTTCCTTCGGTGTATTCCACGCCGTTTATGTAGAGCTTGTGACCGTTAAGCTTGACCGCGCCTGCCTCGCAGGTGAGTGATGAAATGTATGAATCCGCAGTAAGCGTCCATGTTGAGCCGTTTTCGAGCTCGACATACACCTCGCCTGCAGCGCCGCCGGAGTTTATCGCACCCGTCAACGCGGAGCTGCCCTTAAGGTAGAGATTCAGCTTTGAAACGCTGTCAACTGCTATGTCGCCGTCTATCGTCTGGTTTTCCGCGTTCAGATTGACCTGACCGCCATTGGAGCCCTCTGTGCCCCAGCCCGCAGCCTCTGCCCTGAGGAACACGCCGCCGCCCTCGTTTGTAAAGGAAACGTTGTTAAGGTTGATTTCGGTAGCGGTGTTGGTGACAAAGAATATGTCGCCGCTCTTGTTTACAAGGCTGCCGCCGTTCATGGTAAAGCCCGACAGTCCCTGAGCCGCGTCGCCCGACATAGACTGATAGATCATAACCGCCTGATAATTGTCGGACTTGTCGCTGTTGTGGGCGTTGTGGTCGGCGGTAAGGCTGACGTTGTTGAGCGTGACGGAGTTTTTCCCCTCAACAACAACGCCCTCGGAGGTCGAAGAGCTGAGCACGGCGTCGCTTACGGTGATATCGGCGGTGGAATAAACGGCAGGCGAGCCCTTGCCGCTTGTTGAATAATACCCTCCGCTGACGTTGACGGTGCCGCCGCCCCTGTCCGAGCGTATAGCCGCAGAGGAGTTGCCTGTGGTTTCAACGGTCAGGTTTGAGGCGTTCATGGTTCCGCCGCCCGTGGTCATAAGTCCGCCCGAGCAGTTTCCCGTCGTGCTTATGTAGGAATCCGAGATATTGACCGTAGTGCCCTCGCCGTAGCTGAAAACGCCGTTTGCGTGAGCGCCGTTCGATTTTACAACAATATTATTAAGGTTGAGCGTCGCCTTGTTGGTTGCAAATACCGCAGCGTTTTCGCCGTAGAAGTCCGCCTCGTCGCCTTCAGAGTCTCCCGTTTTTGTTACAAGGACGTTGCTGTAATCCGCGCTTTCACCGTCCGCCGTGATCGCGTGACCGCCGTTCTCGCCGTTGCTTAAAGTTTCGTTTATTGTTATGTCGCTCTCAGCAAGCCGCGAGGTCTGCGAAGCTGACGTTGCAGCCTGCGTGGCTGCCGCCGCGGTGGTTTCGGCGCTTTGCGTGGTTGCCTGTTCGGCAGAGGTTGCCGAAGCCTCGGACGATCCGCCTGCACCGCCGCAGCCTGCCAGCGAAACCGACGCCGCGACCGCTGTGATCAATGACATAAATATTGCAGCAGATTTTTTTGACATCTTTTTCATTTTGCTTACCTCCTGTCTTGATTTGTCTGTATTATACGGCTTTATCTTTAAAAAATACTTAAAACAACAAAAATATTTTTTACGGCGGCAGACCGTAACAAATCAAATCATCCGGCCTTAACCGAGCTTTGCCTTGCAGGAGAGCTGTGTTGCCTCAAGCCTGAAAACGGCGACCGAGGCGAGCATTTCTTTTGAATATGTGTGTTCGCTTTTGCCGGTGAGCTGATACATAATGCGGTCAAGACCTTTTATCTTATCTTCATTTCCGTCAACGAGCGACAGTCTTCCGCTTCCTATAACGCTTTGAAAGCACGCGGAGCAGGCGCAGGGATTATCGGAGAGCAGCGGGCGGTATTCGCCGTCTATTTCAAAGCCGACGCAGGGATTTGCCTTTGCCAGCCCGTACTTTCGACCGGCTCGCGCGCCGTGAAAATAAAAGGTGAACACGCCGTTTCTGTATTCGTATCCGTAGTTTACGGGCACGATGTATATTTCGCCGTTATCATACAGTCCTATCCTTATTATATGCTGCTTGGCGATAAAACGCTCTATCGCGCCGACGTCGGTTATCTCTCTGTTGCTTCTTCTCATAATCTGCCTCCTGTATATTGTTTAAGGCAATACCGCATAATTCAGGTGTGCGGATTGCACAGTAAGATTTTTCGTCAGGTTGTACAAATAAATCGAGGTCGAGGTAAGGCTGTCGCCTTGCCGAGATTTTTTGGGCAAGCTGACGGAACAATATTCAAGCAAGCCGTGCGCCTTGAATTGTGCGGTGTTGCCTTAAGGATATGATAGCAGAAAAATCCGTTTCTGTCCATATTAATGATATATAACCCTGCGCGACAAACCGTTTCATTATGGTTTGCCGCGTTTTTTATGTTTTTTAAAAAAAAATTTTAAAAACTTACAAATTTTGTAAAGAAGCTGTCAACATCACCCTGATATAATACAGTTAAACATTAAAAAAGAAAGGAAGTCAACCATGAAAAAGCTGTTAACAAACAATACCACCAAAACCTACAACAACAATAACAATAATGAAAAAGGAGAGAACACCATGAAAAAGACATTAAAGAACCTCAAAACCAAGATCATCGCAGGCGCATTGTCCGTAGTAACCGCTCTGTCGGCAGGCACGGCAGCTATGACAACCGCATCCGCCGCCGAAACAAGCGACGTAATGACAACCACCTACAAGGGCAACACCATTTATTACTCCGACGACTATTTCAGACATTCCTCAACCGAATATGACTCGCATCTGGCGACGCTGTCCTGCATTATGACCAACTTCTCGGTACCGCTTGACAACCCCGACAGCCTTGACGATCAAAACTGGTATCTCAGGCAGCCCGAAAGACTGTACGGCTTCTTCGGCTCAATCGGCTTTAAAGAATTCGAGAACAACGATGATTACCAAAGCAGAAGCGGCTTTGATACCATAGGCGTGGCAGCCGCAAGCAAAAAGGTGGATGACTACACCGTTATCGGCGTGGGAATACGCTCGGGCGGATACTTCCGCGAATGGGGCAACAACGTTTATCTGGGCGACGGAACCAAGTCGGACTACATGCACGAGGGCTGGTACAACGCCGCAAACAAGACCATCGACTTTATTGACGATTATGTATCCTCAAAGAACATCACCGGAAAGGTGAAGATCTGGATCGCCGGATTCTCGCGCGGCGGAGCAACAACAAACCTTGCCGCAGGCTTGCTCGACAACAAGATCGACAACAACGAAACAATCTTCTCAAACGGCGCAACACTCACCCACGACGACCTGTACGCCTACACCTTTGAGGCTCCCCAGGGCGCAAACTACAATTCAAGAAACGTCAAGCTGCCCGGAGACCCCATCTACAACAACATCTGGAACGTAGTCAACCCTAACGACCTTGTTCCCAAGGTTGCCATGAGCGAATACGGCTTTACCAGATTCGGAACCGACAAATTCATCACTACCAAATTCTTCGATCCCGCAGGCTTCAAGGAAAACAGAGATGTGTTCAAGGCGCTGTATGCTGCCAACGGTTCATCTGTTGAAAAATACAAGGCAGATGATTTCAAAATGTACGGAACTCCCCTTAAAAAGGTCGCGCCGCTGGTTGCCGAGCTTGTAACAATGTTCCCCGTAGGCGTTGCAGACATATTCTCTCAGATAAAAGCAGGCAAAAACCCGATTATGGAAAAGGACAACACAAAGGCAAACTACGACGCAAACATCGCAGCGTATCTGGCGCTTGAAGAAATGACCAAGAACATAGGCAGCCGCAGCGACTACTGCAAAATATATCAGAACGGCGTAAGCAACTTCCTGCTGGCGTTCATGAACGACGTAAACGCCCTTAAAAAGGACGAAATAACCGCCATCATTTCCAAAATACTCCTCAGCGAGACTGTTTCCTCGGTACCCGGCTTCGGTTATCTGACCGAAAAGGCTCTTAGAGAAGCCCTTCCCGGACAGAAAAACATCGATCAGATAGTTGACGCGGTAGAACCCCTTTTGGACGTAGTAGGCAAGGTATATTGGGAGCGCCCCAACGAGCTGATCTCCATGGGTCTTTACATCACCGAGATTTTCCAGAACCACGACAACGGCGTTAACATTGCCCACCTTGAGGCACAGGACAGCTACTACATCGACGCCTACAACGCCAAGAACGGCACCTGCATGAAGCTTGTAGGCCTCAGAGACAACGCCGACTTTGGCAGAGTATCCTTCAAGGACTACAACGACATAGGACTGTACAACAGCAACGGCAAAAAGAATCTTGTAAGCGTTGCCGGAGCAAAGGCAGAAAAAAGCGTCATCAAAAACTGCCTTGACGGTTATGCGGTAGGCTACTATTCCTACATGACGGAAGAAAAAATGGAGCTGTTCATGCCCGCAGGTCAAAGCTACATTCTGAACATGATGGGCTTCTCCATCAAGCCGAAGCACGACGTATGGTTCACCGCTGTTTATCAGTACGTCAGCTCCAACAGCAAGCACCGCATCCAAGACGGCAGAGGTCATTTCTCCGACTGGTACTGCATGAACACAAAGTTTTTGCAGCGCGGTCTGAACATGAACTTCTGATAAAGCGGCAACAAATCAAACGGCAAAACCGCATATAACAACGGCTCCCGTCGGGTTAAATCCGAACGGGAGCCGTTGTTATATAGTATTAATACGAAAAATCCTCGTCATACAGAAAATCCGCCCAGTAATACTGGCTCATGTATTCGTTCTGATAGGCGTTGACCGCGCCTGCGTCAAGCTCCTTAAAGCGGTAGTAGTCGCAGTCGAGCACCTCGGGATTTACCGCGAGGGCGTTATAGCTGCGCACCACAGCCGCTTCCGCTCCGACCGCCTTGAGGCTTTTTATCATCGCGTAGATATATGTTTGCAGCAGATTTTGCAGCTTTTTTTCATAGGGCTCGTCCTCAAAGATCGCGGCGAATATCTCCCGCGTGGTGCAGGAGCTGCCCTGCTTGTGGACAAGGTAGGCAAATACCTCCTTAGCCTTGCTGCGCTCAAAGCGGACGTGAGCGCCGTCGGGCGTGAACACGTCAAAGTTGCCGAAGCACTG
>CADBWP010000044.1 GCA_902798365.1 uncultured Ruminococcus sp. | reverse complement strand
TACACCGATATTACCCCGGCGTTCGGCCGTCAGATCAAGTTCACCATCGACGGTGAATGGACCCACAACTTTGGCGGCGTGTTTGAGGAAAGCGGCGTTACTTCCGACGCGGTTTATAACGGCGACAACATCACCTTCAATACAAGCTATGATCTTTCCACCGTCAAGGCTCAGCTCGACCTGAGAGACTTTGATATGGCTGCCAAGTCAGGCGCTAAGTTCACTATTACCATCACCGAGCAGGTTGAAGAGGGAACCACAGTAGCTCCCGAGGAGACCACCGAGGCTCCCGGCGTTGTAGGCGTTGACTTCGTCATCATCGGCGACGTTACCGACGCTGAAGGCGTAACCTTCGACGGCGAAGTTACCATCGACGACGCTACCGAGATCCAGAAGGCAGGTATTGAGCTTGTTGATTTCACCTTCCCGCAGAAGCTCGCCGGCGACGTTAACGGTGACGGCAGAATCTCTATTCTCGACGTAACCTGCGTTCAGAAGTTCCTTGCCGAATACACCAAGGGCATTGGTCATGCAGGCGAGAAGGTCACGATCGAAGAATCATAATACAACTCAGTTAGATAACTCAATCTGATTAAGAGAGGGCGTTCCGCAAGGGGCGCCCTCTTGATTTTTCAAGCGTCCTCCTGTTTTACCGGGATTGAAAAATCGCTCCGCCTGTGTTATACTAATCTCGGGAGGGATCCGTAATGATAATACACGATATTTCGCGCGACGCGCTCACCTGTCCTGCCTATGACGGCGACCCCGAAACAAGGGTCGAGCACATAAAAAGCATGGACGACCTTGACGAATACAATCTTACCGCAATCACCATGTCAACCCATTGCGGCACCCACATCGACGCGCCGCTTCATTTTAACGAGGAGGGCAGTCCCATAGACGGGCTCAGGCTGAACACCTTTTACGGCAAGTGTACGGTCATAACCGTTGAGGGGATACTCACCGGCGACGACATGGATCGCCTGCTGCCCTACTGCAAGCGGAGGATACTCATTCGCGGCGGCGGCAAAACCTATCTGTCCCATTCGGCTGCGATAGTCCTTGCCGAAAGCAAGGTGGTGCTTGTGGGCACCGACGCCGATTCCATAGCGCCGCCCTTTGACGAGGCAAAGCCCCACCGCGAGCTTGCGCGCGCAGGTATCGCGGTGCTCGAAAATCTCAACCTCTCGGCAATAGACGACGGCGAATACGAGCTGTGCGCCTTCCCGATAAAGCTGGGCGGGCTTGAGGCGGCGCCCTGCCGCGCCATACTTCTCGAAATGGAAAAGGGGCTCAACTGATGATTAAAATGGCTGTTTTTGACCTTGACGGCACCCTGGCGGATTCACTCACCGACCTTGCCCAAAGCGTAAACAAGGGGCTTGCGGCGGCAGGCTTGCCCGTGCACCCCGTTGAACGCTACAAAGGCTTTGTGGGCAACGGCAGGACAATGCTGATAAAGCGCGCTATGGGGGACGCCTGCGCCGACGAAGCTCTTTATAATTCTGTTATGGAAAAATACAACAGCGAATACGCCGCCCATTGCAACGACAACACCTCTGCATACAACGGCTGCGACAAACTGCTGCACAGGCTTTCGCAAAACGGAGTTCTTACGGCGGTGCTGTCAAACAAGCCCGACGAATTTGTTGATATGATACTCACCAAGCTTTATCCCGGTCACCGCTTTGCCGAGGCTTGGGGGCAAAAGCCGCAGTACAAGTGCAAGCCCGACGGCGAAGCTCTCTGCGCAATGCTCGCCCTGCACGGCGTTAAGCCCTGCGAATGTATATACATAGGCGACAGCGACGTTGACGTGTTCACCGCCAAAAACGCGCGCGTGGCAATGGCAGGCGTAAGCTGGGGCTTTCGCGGAAGGGAAGAGCTTGCCGTTGCCGGCGCACCCTTTGTCGCCGACACTGCAGATGAGCTCTGCGACTATATTTTAAGCCTATGAACAAGATTAATTACCAAAAACAACTCGACAAGGTGATAGAGGGGCACCAAAGCAGGGGAGAGCTTCCCTCGCTGCTGCTCCACGTTTGCTGTGCGCCCTGTTCAAGCTATTGCCTCGAATATCTTTCGCAGTTTTTTGACATCACCGTTTATTATTACAACCCTAATATTTCTATACAAGAAGAATACGAATACCGTCTTAGCGAGGAATTACGTTATATTTCTCAAAAAGAATTTACTCACCCCGTTAAGCTCACCGAAAGCAGGTACGACCCGTCCGAGTTTTTTCAGGCTGTAAAGGGCTTGGAAAACGAGCCCGAGGGCGGCTTGCGGTGTGCCGAATGTTTCAGGCTCAGGCTTGAGGCCTCCGCAAAAAAGGCAAAGGAGCTCGGCTTGGATTACTTCACAACCACCCTTACCATCAGTCCGCTCAAAAACGCCGACCTGCTCAACGAAACAGGAGCCGAGGCGGGCGAGAGGTACGGCGTGCGCTGGCTTCCATCCGATTTTAAAAAGCGCGGTGGCTACAAGCGCTCAATAGAGCTTTCGCGCGAATTTGACCTCTACCGCCAAAACTACTGCGGCTGCGTGTTTTCGCGCCGAGACGAAAAATAGCATAAAATTCACCGCCGCCTGTCGGGCGGCGGCTTTTTATTTTCAGAACGCCGATTTTTCAAAAGACGGAGAAAGCGCCCGCCTGCGCAATTGTGTCCTTCTTTTCCGTGACCACAATATATAGTGTGTATTTATTCCAATCTTGTCATAATAATTGTCGTGCATTGTAACCAATATATTTCCGGTGACGAAATATCATGTGGAAAACACCTCGAAAACCCCGATTGCACCTGAGTTTTCAATATGTGCAAAATTGTTAACGACAGTTTACAAACCGTCAATATACTGTGCTTAATTCTTTAAAAGAACACTATATCTTGTGTTTTTGTTCAAATTAGCTATTGCATTTTTCGGATTTGTGTTGTATAATAAATCTCGCACGGCAACAATAAAGTTATGCTTTAAAATATATTGAAATTAACGTGAGGAAGGTTATCCGAAAAATGAAGATCATCAAGAGAAACGGCTCCGAAGAGGAGTTCAACATTGAAAAAATCATCAATGCCATACGCAAGGCGAACAATTCGTCGGACACCCCGTTTTTGACGGAGGAGCAGATCCTCGACATCGCCGACTACGTTGAGTACAAGTGCAATAAGATGAACCGCGCCGTGTCGGTTGAAGAGATCCAGGACATGGTAGAGGATCAGCTTATGGCAAAGGGCGCTTTTGAGCTTGCGCGCCGCTATGTGCGCTACCGCTACAACCGCTCGCTCATACGCAAGGCTAACACCACCGACAATCGTATTCTGTCGCTCATCGAGTGCAACAACGAAGAGGTAAAGCAGGAAAACTCCAACAAAAACCCCACCGTCAACAGCGTTCAGCGCGACTATATGGCAGGTGAGGTCAGCCGCGACCTTACGCGCCGCATGCTGCTCTCTCCCGACATTGTAGAGGCAGACAAGCAGGGTCTTATCCACTTCCACGACTCCGATTATTTTGCCCAGCACATGCACAACTGCGACCTTGTAAACCTTGAGGATATGCTGCAAAACGGCACCGTTATAAGCGACACGCTCATCGAAAAGCCCCACAGCTTTTCAACCGCCTGCAACATCGCAACCCAGATCATTGCTCAGGTTGCAAGCAACCAGTACGGCGGTCAGAGCATAAGCCTTACCCACCTTGCACCCTTTGTTCAGATCTCGCGCGAGAAGATCCGCAAGGAGACCGCCGCCGAGATAGAAGAGATGGGCATTGAGGTAAGCGCCGAAAAGATGAACCAAATCGTCGAGGAAAGGCTCCGCAAGGAGGTAAACCGCGGCGTTCAGACCATTCAGTATCAGGTGGTCACCCTGCTCACCACAAACGGTCAGGCTCCGTTTGTCACCGTCTATATGTATCTTAACGAGGCAGAGGACGAGCAGCAGAAGGCAGACCTCGCCATGATAATAGAAGAGACCCTCAAGCAGCGCTATCAGGGCGTCAAGAACGAATCGGGCGTGTGGATCACCCCGGCGTTCCCCAAGCTTATTTATGTGCTTGAAGAGGACAACATAACCGAGGGCAGCAGATATTGGTACCTCACCGAGCTTGCCGCCAAGTGCACCGCCAAGCGCATGGTGCCCGACTATATTTCCGAGAAGGTCATGCTCGAGCTCAAGGGCGACGTATATACCTGCATGGGCTGCCGCAGCTTTCTCACCCCCGACCGCTTTACCGACGCAGGCGTGGGCAACATTGCCAACGCAGGCAACTATGTAGAGGGTCAGCACAAGTACTACGGACGCTTCAACCAGGGCGTTGTCACCGTCAACCTTGTAGATATAGGACTCAGCGCCAACCGCGACATAAACAAGTTCTGGCAGATCTTTGACGAGAGAATGGAGCTTTGCCACCGCGCGCTTCAAGCCCGTCACGAAAGACTCAAGGGCACTCTGTCCGACGCTGCGCCCATCCTTTGGCAGTACGGCGCTCTTGCCAGGCTCAAAAAGGGCGAGACCATCGACCGCCTGCTCTACGGCGGCTACTCCACCATTTCGCTGGGCTATGCGGGTCTTTGGGAGTGCGTCTATAGCCTTATCGGCAAAAAGCTCACCGAGGAAGAGGGCAAGGCTCTCGGACTTGAAATAATGAAAAGGCTCAACGCCTACTGCGCAAGGTGGAAGGCAGCCGAAAACATCGACTACAGCATCTACGGCACGCCGCTTGAAAGCACCACCTACAAGTTTGCCAAGTGCCTGCAAAAGCGCTTCGGCATAATAAAGGGCGTCACCGACCGCAACTACATCACCAACAGCTACCACGTTCACGTTACCGAGGAGATCAACGCCTTTGACAAGCTCAAGCTCGAAAGCGAGTTCCAGGCTCTGTCGCCGGGCGGCGCCATCAGCTATGTGGAGGTGCCCAACATGCAGGACAACCTGCCTGCGGTGCTCGAGGTAATGAAGTTCATCTACAACAACATCATGTACGCTGAGCTCAACACCAAGAGCGACTACTGCCGTGTCTGCGGCTACGACGGCGAGATACAGATAGTTGAGGAGGGCGGCAAGCTGCTTTGGGAGTGCCCCAACTGTCACAACCGCGACCAGGACAAGATGAACGTTGCGCGCAGAACCTGCGGCTACATCGGCACCCAGTTCTGGAACCAGGGCAGAACACAGGAGATTCAGGAGCGCGTGCTTCACCTGTAATTATTCGGCAAAAGAATTATGAATTACGGAGAAATAAAAGACTTTGACATAGCAAACGGCGAGGGCGTGCGCGTCTCGCTGTTTGTGTCGGGGTGTACACATCAATGCAAAAACTGCTTTAACAAGGAGACATGGAGCTTTTCGTTCGGTCAGCCCTTTACGCTTGACACCGAGGATATCATCCTCGAAAAGCTCGCTCCGGACTATATAAGCGGACTCACTCTTCTGGGCGGCGAGCCGTTTGAGCCAAGTAATCAGGCGGCTCTTCTGCCATTTCTTCGCCGAGTCAAAAAGCAGTACCCCGACAAACCCTTGTGGTGCTACACAGGCTATCTGTTCGACAGCGAGCTGCTGGAGCCGAGCCGCGCACGGTGTGAGCACACCGACGAAATGCTCTCGCTCATTGATGTTTTGGTTGACGGCGAATTTGTTCAGGAGCTGTACAGCATAACCCTGCAATTTCGCGGTTCGTCAAATCAGCGGATCATTGACGTAAAAAAATCCCTCGCCGCGGGCAGGGTGGTACCCTATGTTCCCATGAGCGGAAGGATAAAAACAGAAAAATAATTAATCACCTGCACCAAAACGGCGCAGGTGATTGTTTTAATCAAACAAACGTCGGCTGCCTGCGCGTTCTTTCGCACAGGGCTACGAACATTATAAACAGCGGCGTGGCGATGGGCAGGGCTATGTTTATCACAGCCTGCGCCAAATATGCTATGACAGCGGCGGGGAACACATAGGCAAGAGGATTCTCCTTTGCCGCCTTAAAGCCTCTTACAAGCGCCGAGCCCACAAAGGTCAGGTACGACGCCAGCCCCAAAATACCTATGTTCACAAGATAGTTTATGTATTCGTTGTGAGCCGCGTCGGTGGAGCTGTCGCCGAACTCTTCATACAGCTCGGTAAAATACGGCATAAATTTATAGTACAGCGTTTCGGGACCCGAGCCGAACAGCTTCTCCCACAGCGACGCCTCGCCGAATATCTTAAGCGAGCGGTTCCACATTATTCCCCTGTGAGTGCCCCACGCGTCGTTGTAACGCAGAGTCTTTTCAAGCGACCCGAGGTCTGTCTGAGTGTCAAACACGCTGTAATACACTATAACGCCTATTCCTGCGCACACAGCAACGGCAAAAACCGAGGCAACGGCAACGGGCACAGCCCGTGAAAGCACCAGCCCGGGCTTTTTTATATCCGCCAAATACAGCGCGGCGGTAAGAATAGCCGCAGCAAACACCGCCACATAACCAAAGTCGGACAGCATTATCTTTGACGGAACAGCGCTCAGCTCCTTGTAGTTGTCGCCCGTAAGGTGAGCGATTATTCCCAACAGCTTTATCGACGCAAGCATCACCGTAACGGTGAGCATAAGCTTTTTAAGCCGTTCGGGTCGGCGGCTGCAAATCACTATATACACCGCAAAAAACGCTCCCATGCCGAGCACCACCGAGTCGCTGTCGCACACCACCACAGCCATGGCGCCCAGCGCCGTGCTTACAAGATAAACGATTTTCTGCCAAAGCCTTCCGCTGCCGAACACGAACATGGCGGCAATGACAGGCAGGGTGACGCATATGTGGCTCGAGAACATGTTCTTGTTGCCTATGGTGGTCATAAAGTGGTTATACACCTCGTAAGAGTCTATGTACGGGGTGAGCATGTTCAGCGGATCAAGGTAAAACCCGTTGAGCACCGCCAAAAGATATACAGCCGCGCTTGAAATTGCCAGCGCGACAAAAACATACTCCTTAAACCTGAAGCACCGCGTAACAATAAAGTAGGCGGCGGCATAGGCAAGCATTAGCACAAGCCCGTTGTTGCGCCCGTGAGAGTAGTTTCGCCCGTCGATCTCGAAGGTCACCTCGCCTCCGAACGCCATATCGGGATACGACGAAAACAGCGTTGACAGCGCGCACACCAGCACAAACGCCAGCACCGCCCAGTCGGTCACCGAAAGCTGCCCAAGCAGCGAGGACGGCGTCAGCCTGCCCTGCGCTTTGTTTTCGTTAACACCATTGGTGATAAGCAGCATTATCTCCGCAATAAGGGCGGCGGCGGTCATAATCAAAAAGAAGTAGTATTTTTGGTGTCTTATCTGCGCATAGCCGTTGTCAAAGTGCAAAAACGGAAACTGTCCGTTTATAATCAGGTTGACAAAAAGCGGGAATATGGCAAAAACCACCACCAAATAGTAGTTTGCCAGCACGTTTTTAAGCGTGTATCTTTCGCTTTGCGGCTTGGGCGCGTGTTTCTTTTGAGTTTTGCCCATAGAACAGCCCTTTCATTATTAAAGTAAATTCCACAAAACATTTTACTCCAATAACGGCGCGTTGTCAAATAAAAAAGGTATTGTGTTTGTAAAATTTTGTGGTATAATAAAACTGATAAAACTTCGGGGCGGTGCGCTTATGAAAAAGCTTGTAATAATAGGATTTGACGGAACCATAGCCAACACGGCTCCGGGCATACTTTACTGCATGAATACCACCGCGCTTTCAATGGGCTACACGCCCGTTGCCAACGACGCGCTGTTCGGCGTTATCGGCGTCTCTCTTGAGCAGGGCTTTGCAAAGCTCTACGGCATGAAGGAGGACGAGATAGATTATGCCATGAACCACTACAGCAAGCTTTACTCCATGAAGGGCGAGGACATGATCCTCATATACGACGGCATAGCCGAGTCGCTCAAAAAGCTTAAAGAGAGCGGCATGAAGCTCGCTATAGTTACGCAAAAGCACATCAAGTTCATCACCAACATGCTGGGCGTATATAATTACATAGGCGACCTGTTCGACACCGTGTGCGCCACCGACGTTGACACCAATCTGCACAAAAGCGACATGCTGCGCAAGGTTTGCGCCGACCTTGGGGTTGACATATCCGATGCGGTGTTTGTGGGCGACAGCTATGTAGATGCGCTTGCCGCTCAGGAGGTGGGCATGGACTTTGCCGCCGCGCTGTACGGCTGGGGCTTCAGAAGCCGCGAGGACGCCGAGCAGTACAACAGCAAGGTGTTTTTGAACGACGCCGGCGAAATAGCCCCAAAGCTGCTTGCCGACTGACAAGGCAAAAATCCTATTGACAAATCGGTGCGTTTGGGCTATAATAAACAGGCTGATATGCGTGCTATCGGGGTGTAGCGCAGCTGGTAGCGCGCCTGCTTTGGGAGCAGGATGTCGGGGGTTCAAGTCCCTTCACTCCGACCATTTGGATTTTTGAAAATGCCCCAAGGGGTATTTTCAAAAGTTCAATCATCCTTGACCCCAACCGGGAACGCCTTGCTTCGCAAGGCTCAAAGAAGAAATAATAAAGAAGAACGAATAAATAATTATTTCGGTTATTCACTATTCACTATTCTTTATTCATTATTATTTACTTCCGGAGGATTAGCTCAGCAGGTTAGAGCGCTTGCTTGACATGCAAGAGGTCACTGGTTCGAGTCCAGCATTCTCCACCAGAAGCGCCCCTCGGTTTTGCCGAGGGGCTCAAATAAAAAATAATAAAGAAGAACGAATAAATAATGATTTCGGTTATTTACTGTTTGTTATTCTTTATTCATTATTATTAATTTCCGGAGGATTAGCTCAGCTGGTTAGAGCGCCTGCTTCACACGCAGGAGGTCACTGGTTCGAGTCCAGCATTCTCCACCAAAACCCGCTTAAACTCAGTGTTTATGCGGGTTTTTACTATCTATTCAAAAAAATCCTGACCGCTTGCGTCATTTGAAAAAATACAATGACGCAGGAGGTCTGATTTTATGTCCAAAAAACGAATTGTTTGAACGCCGCTGTTTCCTTTTTTCATACGCTTGCCCTCCTGTCGGTTTTCTTCATTATAGCATACCAAAAGCAAGAAAAAAAGAGCAAATTTTTGTATAAGGGGTTGAAATATTGATATAGATATGGTAAGATAAAGGTGCTACACAAAATCGAATAATTTAGCCAAAAGTATGTATTTTATTATTGTAAAATGCATGCTCTACTCTATTATATGCTTTTGGCTAAGTAGGTTTTGTGTAGCAACAAACGGAGCTATGTGTTTTGGTGTGTAGTTCCGTTTGGAGCTACACATTTTTTATTTTTAGGAGGAATGTTAATGAAAGAAAACTATGTTCTTAATCCGCAAAACGGAAAAATCCATATAGTTGGATATTGTCACTTTACAAATCCCCACCCTAAAGAATGGAAAGGCTTTTCAACTGAAGAAGAAGCACGATCTTTCTATGGAGGACAATCCGCAGGGATATGTAAACTATGTTTAAAAGAAAGAGAAAAAAGATTATTAAAGGAGAATAATACGAAATGAAAAGAAAATTAGCATTATTATCAATGGTCTTAGTTTTATTGGAAACAATTTTGTTGTTTGTTCCATTTTGCTTGAAAAGAGTTCATGCTAGTTATTCATTAAGAATCAAGGAAGAAGTAAATATCTTTGATGTGGATACAGCTTTAGAAAGAGTATTTGCAATACTGATTGTGGTTCTTTTGTTGAGCGTTTTTATATCTTTTCTTATATATCTTTTCAATAAGAAAACCAAATTGCCTGCACTGTATTTTTATACCTCAATTGCAAGTTTAATTGTTCTTCTTATATTTGTATATTTAGTAGATCATCATGCTAATATTACTTTCGTACAAGGGCTTGATTTTATTTTTTGGGTATTAAACTGGATGATATACATCATTATAATAATAAATGTTGTATTAGTATTATTATCTGCATTTATAAGATTTAAAAAAACTGATAACATTCCTTTTGGGCAATCAAAGGAATGCATAACAAATAATAATACTGACGAAATAAAAGAGAGTTATTCTTCTAATGGTACATCTGATGAAATCATGAAGTTTAAAGAATTACTTGATAAGGGCGTTATCACCCAAGAAGAATTTGACGCAAAGAAAAAGCAGTTGCTGGGACTGTAAACAAACATATTGTTGAGCGGGGCGCGTCCCCGCTCTTTACTTACCCCTCCAACAGCCCAATATATTTATAAGCCGTTGTTCTGCTCAAACCGCAAATCCTGCAAGCTCCGACAGTAAACCCGTCACCCCTTGCTTGTCGCAATGCAATAGAAAGTAAAACCGCAAAAAGAAAGCGCCTCCACGTTCGGAAGCGCTTTCTTTATGATACGGTTATAAGCTGCCCAACACCTTCTCTCCCTCCAACACGACCACATTCTCCGCTCCCGACCCTGCCGCGATCCTGCCAAAGGTGCCGACATAGCAGATCGTTTTGTCAGGTAACACAGCGATGATATCCGAGGGCTCTTTTTTGGTCGGCTTTTCTCCTCCGAACAAAAATCCTTCGCGTTCAGCCTGCGCGAAAAATCGACGGCAGACTTCATCACTGCTCATGCAGACATAGACCTTCTTGCTTGCGTTGATAAGACTTTCGATTGTTTTCATTTTCAATCCTCCGAAAAAATTATTCCCTATTCGGAGCACGAAAAAACGCCCATCGTTACCGACAGGCGTATCGTTCATAATCTCCTATCGGTCAAGCATTACCACCTTACCTCACGGCAGGTTGGTGTGCGGTCAACGAGCTTGTCTCTCGCGCACTCTTTATAGGTTGGTTTCAGTATAACGTAATCGGCGTCACTTGTCAACACCGAAAAATTGATATAGAATATTTTCAGGAAACTCTTGACTCTGACGCTGCGTCATAGAGTATCATAGAACCCGAGGTGAGGAAAATGAAAATGCAGATCAAAGAATTTGCAGAGCTGACAGGCGTGAGCGTGCGAACGCTTCACTACTATGACGAAATCGGTTTACTGAAACCGTCAGAGGTAGATGTGCAAAACGGATACCGTTTTTATGACGAAAAATCTTTGGAGCGTATGCAGGAGATTTTGTTTTACCGTGAACTGGACTTTTCACTGAAAACGATCGCGGAGATTTTATCCTCACCCGACTACGACAAACAACAGGCGCTCTCACATCAGCGGAAGTTACTGCTTGCGAAAAAAGAACGGCTGGAGCAGTTGATCATGGCGATCGACAGCGTGGAGAAAGGAGAGGGTTTTATGAAAACGAAAAACGAATACGAAGATCTGAAAAGTCAATACGCAGAGGAAGCCAAACAGCGTTGGGGCAATACCGCCGCCTACAAAGAATTCGAGCAGCGCCATACCGATCACAGCCAAGCCGCCGCCTTGATCGATGCGGTGTTTGAAGAGTTTGCCGAGTTGAACCACGCCGGTGTTTCCCCTGACAGCGAGACTGCAAAAATCACGGTAGAAAAATTGCAGCAGTGTATCACCGACAACTTCTATACCTGCACCGACGACATTCTCAAAGGCTTGGGACAGATGTATGTCACCGACGACCGCTTCCGGAAAAATATCGACCGGCACGGCGAAGGCACAGCGGAGTTTGTCTCGGGGTGTATCAAGTCCTACTGTAAATAAATCCTGCGCATTTGTGATGAGAAGTTAGATAAATATTTTGAGAGAATTTCCGGAGAAAAGAATTGAGGATAAAACCATGACCGACAACAAATCCGCGTTTGCGGTGAATCAATATGACGAGAACGTGCGAAAGGTGATTCCGCATTATGATGAGATATACGAGCAGGTTTTCAGCGTGATAACCACCTATTGCGGCGACAAGCCGGTTGCCGTTCTGGACACCGGCTGCGGAACGGGCAATTTCGGCGCGATGGCGCTGAACAGGTTGAAGCTGACAGAGCTGGTGCTCTGCGATCCTTCCGAAAAAATGCTTGCAGATGCCAAAAAGAAGTTAGCGAATCAAGGCTGTGAATATCATTGTATCGGCTCGGAAAAGCTGGAATTTTCAAACTGATTATTCCGCACTCAGGAAAACATGAATCCGCCGGAAGGAAAACATCGATACGCGGCGAGGAAAACGCAGATTCGCGCAAGGAACGCAGTAATTCGC
>CADBWP010000043.1 GCA_902798365.1 uncultured Ruminococcus sp. | reverse complement strand
TTCGGTAATTAAATTATACAACGAAAGCACTGACCGGGCAACCCTTTTCGGGCTACCCGGTCTTTTACTTTGTTGGAGCTTAATGCGACAGCCCCTTTTGTTTTTTGTTTTTGTTTTTGTTTTTGATTATGACGCGGCTAATGGCAGGGTTTCGTAGCCCTTCCACTTTGCTATGTGTCTTGTCAGGGTGATTCTGTCCTTGGCGTTGACCTTGCCGTCGCCGTTAAGGTCGGCAACCGTCGGGTCAATAAAGTCATAGCTGCTCCACTTTGCAAGATAGCGGGTCAAAGCTATTCTGTCCTTGGCGTTCAGCTTTTCGCTTCCGTCAACGTCACCGATAATGCCGGTCGAGATGACGCGGTAAGCCAGCCCCATCGCCTTGGTGAACTGCTCGCCGTAGCTGTCGGGCTTTGCAAACACCTTTAAGCCCGAGCAGCCGTCAAAGGCGTTATCCTCAATAAAACTAACACTTGCGGGAATTTGAATCTTCCCGAGCGACTTGCAGTTTTCAAAGGTTCCCAAGCAGCTGTTTTCGGTGCCCACGGTGGTAACGCCCATGGGAATAACCAGCTCGGTCAGGCTGCGGCAGTTATAGAACGCCTCCTCACCTATCTTGGTTACGGTCGCAGGTATTTCAAAGTTTTTCAGCCTGCGGCAGTCAAAGAACGCGTCGTCGGGTATCTCGGTAACTCCGCCGAGCGAGGCGCTTTCAAGGTACAGACACTTTTCAAAGGCGCTTGCGCCTATCTCGGTTACGCTGTCGGGCAGCTCTATACCGGTAAGGCTTGTGCAGTTGTAAAACGCGCCGTTGCCCACGCTTGTAACGGTGTCGGGCACAGATACCGTTTTCATAAACTTGTTGTTGGCAAAAGCCCAGTCGCCTATGCGTGTGACGGGGGCGTCCACATAAGTATATGAAACGGCAGATGTCGGCGCTGTGGCTTCCTGAGGCATTGTTTCATCATATGAACCGACAGGATCATCGTTATTGACCGCTCTTTTAATTTTAAAGGTCTCGGGAATAACAACGTTTTGCTCGTTGCTGTAATAGTCTGTTATCTCTACGGTTCCGTCGTCAAGCTCAGCGACCTTAAAGCCGTAAAAAATCATAAAGCTTCCGCTGCCCGAGCTTGAGCCGCCCGAGCTTGAGCCGCCCGAATCCGAGCCGCCGTTTATATAAGTTCCCGATTCGGCAAGGGCTCTTTCTATTTCGCTGTCGCTTAAGCCGAGAGCGTGACCCGTGTCATATACGATTTGCTCGCGTGTTCTATCCGGATTAAACCACACGGCGTTGTTTAGTCCGTTCATGCCCGGATCTGTCAGGAAACCGTAAAAAACGCCATACGCGGTTTCGCCGCGCCAGAAGGTGTCGCCTATAACATTGCCTATCGAGGTTATGCAGATGGGGTTGCCGTTTGTGCCGGAATACCACTTGACCTCGCAGCTTTTCTTGTTGCTGTCAACGCTGTTTTCCACCATGTTGCCCGTGCAGTAGGCGGTATCGCCCATGTTATCCTCGGTTATTATCAAGTCACAGGTCTGTATGCCCCAGTCGGCGGTAAAAATACAGCCGTAGTTGTGGTTGCTGTAAAGCGTAATACCTTTATCTGCAAGGTCAAACGACCATATTCCGTTATTCTGTTCGGTCATTCGCCCCTTTTTTGAGCCCCAGGTGATCAGCTGTTCGTCTGTTGTGTGGTCGTAAAGATAACATGTTATGTATTCATAGTTATTCCAATTCGTGGAATTACTGTTAAAACGAATCTTGCCCGAATAGCCGTAGCCCGGGTCGCTCGGTATTGTTTCGAGCTGCGTATAGTATGGTTGCGAATAAAGGTAATCGTAATCGGTAAAGTTGCCTGACACGCCGCCCATATTCGCGTTTAGTTCGGGCGTGGGATATGTGCCGTACTCGCCGCTGCCGTAATAGAAGTAAACCTCGCCTGTATAACAAGGCTTACCCTCATAGTTAACAGTCATATGATCCGGATCGGGGTCAACAACATATACCATGTTGTCAAATGTGAATATGATACCCTCTGCCATTGAAATACAGAAGTTTACGCCGTAATCTTCACCGAATACATCATCCAGATCAAAATCAAAGTAGTAGAGGCTTCCGCCATCATAATCAAGGTTTGCAGCCCAGTATCTAATCAGGAACTCATTCTGAGCCTTTTTCTTTGCAGCCGCTATAACAGCGTCGCTCGATCCGTCGGGAACCTTGATTTCGGGGTTGTCATAATCTTTTCCTGCGAGCTGTGCGCCCTTTTTGTTTACCTGCTCCCAGAAGTCCTCGGCAGCGGGATCGAAGGTGCCGTAGCCCATCTTCTCGAGAACAACCGAATAAACATATCTCCAGAAAGCGTCGTCATATTCATTATTGTCAGCCTTGGAATAGCCCTGTACAGGGAAGTCGGCAGCCTGAACAGCAGTCCAGTAAGCATAGCTTGTTTTATCCGTTCCTCCATCGAGATAGTTGTTGAACGTGACCATCGAAACGTCCGTATCCTCGTCGTCGTTGTTGCCGGGGATCTCCATCTTGAACAGGTTGGTTACGCCTTCCTCTTCCTCTTTTTCAAACTGATAGCCGGGCCAGCCGTGACCGTCCCGAGCTACCTTATCGGGCTGATCCATGCCCGACCACCAATATACGCCGGGATAGTCGTTGTCAAGGGTTACATCGGCAGTCTGATCGAGCTTTGCGGTCTCGGCATTCTTCCACGCCCCGGGCATTGCAAAGCGAATGGGCATTTTTAAAAAGCTTGTGGAGCTTGGTGTATATTTGCCGAGTATTTGTCCGACCTGCTCCGTCTGAGCCTCTGCCGCCGACGCTGACACGGGCGCGGCGATGAACATGCCGAGCGTCAACGCGAGCACGAGCAAAAGCGAGATAAGCTTTTGGTTCTCTTTTTTCATAGTGGTACCTCCTTAAAGTATCATAATACATAATAATAGTACCATATGCAAAATCAAAATGCAAACCAAATTTTATCTTGACTTTTTATAAAAGTTGCACAAATAAAAACCGTCCGCAACTGCGAACGGCTTTGTTTTTTATGTGTTCTCTGTTGATTTATCTTCTGTACGTTTCTTAAGCTCTTCTCTGCCCACGGCGAGCATAAGCTTTATGCGGTTCTCCTGATTCACCTTTGGCGCGCCGGGGTCATAGTCGATGGTGACTATGTTGGCGTTGGGCATTACCTCTTTTATTTTGCGGATGGCGCCCTTGCCGTTGATGTGGTTGGGCAGGCAGCCAAAGGGCTGGGTGCAGACTATGTTTTCGTAGCCGTTTTCGGCAAGCTCAAGCATTTCGGCGGTGAGCAGCCAGCCCTCGCCCATTTTGCTTCCGTAGCCGATAACGCCCTTTACAAGCTCTTTGGTGTGGGCGTAGCAATGCGGCGGAACAAAGTTGAACCTCTCGGCAGCCTCGATCATAAGCGTTTCGAGCTTGGTTACATAGTCGAGCAGTCGCTTGCAAAACTCGTACTTTATGCGGTTGCCGCCGAACATCTTGTAGTCCTCTATGCGGTTATCCACCTTGAACGAGGCAAAGCCCATAAGACCCGGCAGGCACACCTCGCAGTCCTGCTCGGCAAGAAACTCCTCGAGCCCGTTGTTTGCCATTTTGGAGTATTTTACATAGATCTCGCCCACAACGCCGACCTTTACCTTGGGCGTGCGGTTGACCTCTATTTTTGAAAAATCCTTGGTCAGCTTGTGAAGGTTTTCGTCAACCTCCTCAAGCGTGTAGCCCCTGCCCTCTATCAGCATTGAGGACACGCGGTCGCTCCAGCGCTCTACAAGAGCCATGGTTTCGCCCTTGTTTACCTCGTAGGGCTTGATTTGGTTTGACAAAAGCATAAGCTGGTCGCCATACACCAAGCCGCCCACAAAGCGGCGGATGAGGGGTATGGTGAGCGAAAAGCCGCTGTTCTTCTCCATGCCGAACGAAAGCGATATGACGGGCACAAATTCGAGCCCCGCCTTTTTTAGCGCCTTGCGCAGCAGGAAGATGTAGTTTGAGGCGCGGCAGCCGCCGCCCGTCTGGGTTATCATAAGCGCGGTTTTGCGCACGTCGTAAGCGCCGCTTTGCAGCGCGTGAATAAACTGACCGATAACCAGCAGCGCGGGATAACAGGTGTCGTTGTGAACATACTTTAAGCCTGTTTGGGCTATTTCGGGACCCGTTGTTTCAAGCAGCTCGCAGTTGTAGCCGAAGCTTTGAAACACGCTGCGCAAAATGCGAAAGTGAATGGGCGCCATGTTGGGCATTAAAATAGTGTAGCCCTCGCGCTTCATCTGCTTGGTAAAAAGCAGCCGCCCTGTTTTTTTGTCGTATTTTAATTCAGCCATATCTGTTTCCTTTTACAGATGCCCTTTGCCCGTCAGTCATTTTCTATGGCGGCGAGCAGGCTTCTGATTCTAATTTTTACCGCGCCGAGGTTGGTTATTTCGTCGATCTTTATCTGAGTATAGATCTTGTTTTTACTCTCTAATATCTCGCGCACCTCGTCGGTTGTTATCGCATCCACGCCGCAGCCGAACGACACAAGCTGAACAAGCTCCATGTCCTTGCGCATGGTGACGTATTTTGCCGCGGCATACAGGCGCGAATGGTATGTCCATTGGTTGAGCACGTGGGTCCTGAACGGGCTTACGCGCGAGGACACCACGTCCTCGGACACTATTGCCACGCCAAAGCCCGAAATGAGCTTGTCTATGCCGTGATTAATTTCGGGGTCGATGTGATAGGGACGTCCGGCAAGCACAAAAATACGCTTGCCCTGCTTTGCCGCAGCGGCGATTATCTCGTCGCCCTTTGCCTGAACCTTGTCGCGGTAGAGCTCGTATTCCTCGTAAGCCTTTTTGGCAGCCACCCTCACCTCGTTAAGAGTAAGGTCGGGGAAGTAGAACGAAAGCCTTTCGTACGCCTTTTTGGGGAAATCCTTGGGGCGGTGGATGCCGAAGTATTCCTTGATGAAATTGACCTTGCGGATGTCCTTCATGTTGTTTTTGATGACCTCGGGATAATACGCCACAACGGGACAGTTGTAGTGATTGTCGCCCAGGTGCTCGTCAAAATTGTAGGACAGGCAGGGATAGAATATGGTCTCGGCTCCGTCGTCGATAAGCGTCTGCACGTGGCCGTGCATCAGCTTTGCCGGGAAGCATACCGTGTCGCTGGGAATGGTCTGCTGACCGCGCTGATACAGCTTGCGGCTTGAGAACGGCGACTTGAACACCTCAAACTTAAGCTCGGTAAAGAAGCGGTACCAAAACGGGTAAAGCTCGAACATATTAAGACCCATGGGAATGCCCAGCTTGCCGCGCAGCCCCTCTACGGGCTTGTAGTCCTCCAAAAGCTTGAGCTTGTAGGCGTACATGTTAAGGTCGGAGGACGGCGCCTTTTTGGTGACCGGGCGCTCGCAGCGGTTGCCCGCGATGAAGCGCCTGCCGCCTCCGAAGGAATTTATGGTGAGGCGACAGTTGTTGCTGCACAGCCCGCAGTTTGTCACCTTTATTTCGTGAACAAAGCTTTTCAGCTCGTCGGCGTCGGCAAGCTTGCTTTTGCCCTCGCCGTGCGATTTTTTCCGCGCATAGAGCGCCGCGCCGTAGGCTCCCATAAGACCCGCGATGTTGGGGCGAACCACCTGAGTGCCCATTTCCATCTCAAACGCGCGCAGAACGGCGTCGTTGAGGAAGGTGCCGCCCTGAACGACTATCCTCTTGCCAAGCTCGTCAGGGCTTGACGCGCGGATTACCTTGTAGAGCGCGTTCTTTACGACGCTGAGCGACAATCCCGCCGAGATGTCCTCTATGGTGGCTCCGTCCTTTTGCGCCTGCTTAACGCTGGAGTTCATAAACACCGTGCAGCGCGAGCCAAGGTCAACGGGACGCTCGGCAAAAAGCCCGAGCTTTGAAAACTCGTCTATCTCGTAGCCCAGCGCATTGGCAAAGGTCTGCAAAAAGCTGCCGCAGCCCGAGGAACACGCCTCGTTGAGGAAGATGTTGTCGATGGCGCCGTTGTGTATCTTAAAGCATTTTATGTCCTGTCCGCCGATGTCTATGATAAACTCAACGTCCGGCATAAAGTATTTGGCGGCGGTGAAGTGAGCTATTGTTTCAACAATGCCGTAGTCGGCGTTGAAGGCGTTTTTGATGATGTCCTCGCCGTAGCCCGTGACCGCCGACGAAACAACGTTGAGCGAGGGGTTTTTGGCATAGACCTCCTCTAAAAACGCTTTGATTATCTCTACCGGATTGCCGGTTGAGGGCATGTATTTTGAGTAAAGCAGCTCGCCGCTGTCGTTAAGCACCACGCCCTTGACGGTGGTTGAGCCGGCGTCCATGCCTATGTAAGCCCTGCCGGTGTAGCCCTCAAGCTCCTTTTGAGTCACGTCCGCCTTGGCGTGACGGGCGCAGAACGCCTCGTAGTCCTCGCGGGACTCAAACAGAGGGCGGTTAAAGGCAAAGTTGCCCGAGCCGCGGTAATGCTTTACCTTTTCGGTTACTTCGTCAAAATCTATGGTATTTTCGGCGCAAAGCGCTGCGCCGCATGCGACATAGTACAGCGAGTTTTCGGGGCAGATGCCCTTAACTCCGAGGGTGCGGTCAAAGCACGCGCGAAGCTCGCTCATAAAGGTGAGCGGACCGCCGAGATAAACCACCTGACCCTCGATCTCTCTGCCCTGGGCAAGACCCGCGACGGTTTGACCTACCACGGCGTTAAAAATGCTTTCGGCAATGTCGCTCTTGCGCGCGCCCTGGTTGAGCAGGGGCTGGATATCGGTTTTTGCGAACACACCGCAGCGCGAGGCTATGGTGTAGGTTTTTTCGTATTGCTTTGCAAGGTCGTCAAGCTCCTCAAGAGGCACATTGAGCAGAGTGGCCATCTGGTCGATAAACGCGCCCGTTCCGCCGGCGCAGGTGCCGTTCATACGCACCTCGAGACCGTTTGTGAGGAACAGGATCTTTGCGTCCTCTCCGCCCAGCTCTATAACAACGTCGGTGCCGGGGATAAAGGTGTTGGCGGCTACGCGGGTGGCATAGACCTCCTGAACAAAATCTATGCCGCAGTCCTGGGCAACGCCCATGCCTGCGGAACCGGAAAGCGCGACCTGCGCCTGCTCCACGCCCTTGATCTCGCCGCGAACCCTGTTGAGCAGCTCCGCGATTTTTTCGGTTATCTGGGAAAAGTGGCGTTCATATGTGCTGTAGATCAGCTTGTTGTCGTCGTCGAGCACAACGCACTTTACCGTGGTTGAGCCGATGTCAAGTCCTAACTTCAAAAAACGCGCCTCCGTCACTTGATTTGCTGTTTGTGCGCCTTTGGGCGCTATATCCCAAAATACGCATTATCAATTTATTATAATCTTTTTCGGGTGTTTTGTCAATCCTTTTATTTTCCGCAACAGAATTATACCGCATTGCTCCCGTTCTCACCAATTATTATCCCGGCAACGCCTGTTTATTTCAGCAATTTTTTCAAATTTTTGTTCGCTGTCCGTTTTATGACACACCTTATTTTCTATAATGGAAGTATAGGGCGGCGCTAAAGCCGCCGGGTTTTGAAATTTTAACTTGGAGGAAGGGCATATGTTCAACGTTTTATTCAATTTTTGTCTGTTTATCTTTATCTGCTATGCGGTCAGCGGTGCGGCTCGCGCTATATTGTTCGGCGGCAGCCGACGTCGCAAAAGGCGCGTCAGCTCTGCAAGACGTGTATCGCAGGCTACGGCAACCAAACGCAAGGCACGGATAATAAGACTTGAAGGCACAACCAACACGGCGGCACGCAGAAAACTGCGCGCCGCCTGAATTTTGCCATAATAAACGGCGGCGAAAAATCGCCGCCGTAATTATTCGGTTAAGCTCCGATTATCTCTTGGTTCTCTTTCTTACAAAGTAAGTGGAGTATGCAATAGCGGTTGAAAGCACCATGATAATGAATACTACAAACGCGGTATTGCTGCTGCCTGTCTGAACAGCGCCGTTGGACGAGCCCTTGGTGCTGTCTGAGGTAGAATCGGAAGTAGAGGACTTGGTGCCGCCGTTGTTTGCAGCGGGAACCGTTGTGCTCTGAGGTGTGCCTGTGCCGTCGGAAACTACTGCGGTAGATGCCTCGGGAGGTACGGTAGCGTCGGTTGTCGTTGAGGGAACTGTCTCCTGAACGATGTAGAATCTGCCGCCGCCGGTAGCGCTGATCTCATAGCCGCCCTTCTGCTCGTTGTACTGAGAGGTTACTTCCTGAAGCTGGCCGTTTTCGCCAACCTGATATACCTTGCCGCCGTTGAGCTTATCGGACGGGAAGAACATGGTAACGTTGCCGTCGGGAGTATAAGCCGAGCTGTTCTTTGTAAGGTCAACTTCAAAGCCCTTAACTACCTCTTCGCCCTTGCTCTCGAGGTTTTCTTTGTCCTTGGCGGCAGCTTCGTCGTTGGTAACATCCTTAACTTCAAGGTTTACGTCCTTGTCAATGTTTTCAACAACAACGCCTGTGTTTGTATCTTTCTTGTCTTCCTTGTCGGAAGAGGGAGCGTTGGTTGTGGGTTCAACGGTAGTGGGTTCTACTGTTGTGGGCTCCACGGTTGTGGGTTCAACGGTTGTGGGCTCTACTGTTGTAGGCTCTACTGTTGTGGGCTCTACGGTAGTGGGTTCAACGGTAGTAGGTTCTGCTGTTGTGGGTTCTACGGTAGTAGGCTCTACTGTTGTGGGCTCTGCTGTTGTGGGCTCTGCTGTTGTGGGAGCTGCTGTTGTCTCTTCGGGAGCTTCTGTGGACTCCTGGGGAACAACTGTGGTCTCTTCGGGAGCAGCAGTAGTCTCTTCGGAAGCTACCGTGGTCTCTTCGGGAGCAGCTGTGGTCTCCTCTGCGGGCTCAGCTGTGGTCTCTTCGGGCTCATCCTGCTGAACAACGCCGTCGATGATTACAAACTTATCCTCTTCGTTGTCGCCGTCCTTAACAGAAAGGTCAACGATTCTGAGGTCAACGGTGGTTTCGCCGCTGTTATCAGCCCTGAACACAAAGGTTGCAAACTCGCTGCCTGCGGTGTAGGGATAACCCTCTATCTTGGAAACGCTTGCGCTAACCTCGCCGGTCTTTTCGGTATTGAACATCATATCGGTTGTAAATGTTGATGCACCGGTAAAGGTCAGATAATTGCTGTCATAGGTCATCTTGAACTGAACGCTTGTGATGTCGCAGTCCTCGGGGAGGCTATAAACAACGGTTACATACTCGTCGCCGACAGTTACTGTCTGAGAAGCGTTGTCGGGAACCGCATAGTTGGAAATAGCGTTAACGTCAAGCTCTTCTGCGGAAGCCTCGGTGGTCTCCTCTGCGGGAGCCGCTGTGGTCTCCTCTGCGGGAGCTTCGGTGGTCTCCTCTGCGGGAGCCTCGGTGGTCTCCTCTACGGGAGCCTCGGTGGTCTCCTCTACGGGAGCAGCTGTGGTCTCCTCAACGGGAGCAACTGTGGTCTCCTGCTGAGCGCCCTCTACGGTGATGCCGCCGGGAGCAAACTCAAAATCAACGTCGTCAATGTTGAAGTCATAGCACTCAACGGAACCGTCCTTAAGAGTGATGTTATAGGTGCCTGCCTCAGCTGTGCTCTTAACGTTGAACGTCAGGGTTGCGAGGGTGCCTGTACCTGTCATTTCGGTCAATGCAGCGCTGTCGTCCCATGTGAAGTGGAAGGGAGATGTATAAGTATCCTGGAAGGTAGGCTTACTGAGCGCGGTGCCGTTTGTTGCCGAAACAAACTCCAGAGCGTTGGTATCATACTCGATCTCCATGTCCAGAGAAACAATACCGGGGTTTTCATCTACTGTCAATGTCAATACAACATTTTCATCGCCTGCGGATGCTGTCGTGTTGCTGACAGATACTTCGAAGGTTCCGTTTTCAGCCAGAGCTGAGGTGGTTAACGCGAACTGCGTTACCATCAGGGAAAGAGCAAGTACCAATGCCAGCGCAATTGAAATTTTCTTCTTCATTTGCTTTCTCCTTCTTGTTTAATGTACCTAACGAGGCTGCCGCCCCGCTGTAACCTGTGTTAAGCGGTTATTTTTCATCCGCCCCGGGCTTTTTTACCCTGAGCCTGAAAAATACTGCCGCTGCGCCGCCTGCGACTGCCAATGCGCCGAGCGCTATCGGTATGAAAACCGGAAAACCGCCGCCGGAGGAATCTGCCGCTGCGCCGTTGTCACCCGCGCCGTCCGGTTTTTCTCCGCTTTGCTTTCCGCTCTCCGTTTTGTCGCCGGAGGCTTTATTTTCAGATTCGCCGCCGCCTGCCGCTGAGCCAGCTTCCGCACCCTCATTAGCGTGTAATGAGGGTGAGTCGCTGTCAGAAGAAAGCAGATTTGAATCAGAAAAATCACTTTCGCTGCCGCTTTGCTGCGGCTTGTCGCCCTGTGTGCCGTCCGAGCCCGGGGAAGCCTGCCCCGAAGCCTGACCGCCGCTTTGCTGCGGATCGCCGGGAACCGACGCTCCGCCCTGAGATACGCCGTCGCTGTCGAAGCTGAGCCTGCCGCCCTCAACCGTGAACCAAACGTTGTCGAGGTTGAAGTTGACTATGTCCTGCTCAAGCTTTATCTCGGTTCCCTCAAGCTTTTGCGGGTCGAGCACATCAAAGGTGAGCGTTGCAAGCGTGCCGTTGTCGTAATGATCCTTTGCGGCGAGGTCGTCGAGCCAGCAGAGCCCGTAGGGACTTGTATAGCTGTTGCTGTGGGTCGCGCCCGTCAGGGTTCCGGCGTCCTTAACCTCTTTGAGCTTAAGCACCGAGGTATCAAAGCCGACGTTTATGTTTGCCGAGATGAACCCGGGATTGTCAGACATGTCGAGCGTGACCTCAAGCGCACCGTCTTTTTTTGTCGCCGTAATGCTCAGCCTGCCGCCGCTGACGTCTGCAAAAGCCGAAAGCGGAAAGCACACCGCCGACATTACACAAACCGCAAGGGTCAGACACAAACATTTGATAAACTTCTTCATAGCACACCTTGCGCCTGTTTTATAGATAATTGTGCAACTATAATTTTATCACTAATCACAAGATACTTCAACCTTTTTTTCTTAAAAAACAAAATTAAGTTTGTAAAATTTTCAGTTTCATTATTGTGCATAATACACAAAGCAAGGAAGATATTTCTATATATTGTGCAAGGCACCCGTTGCAGGCACAATTCTAATGCAGAATTAAAAGTGCGTTAGGCGCTCTGTCCCGCACGTTAAAAAGGGGCTGCCTCTGAAAAAGACAGCCCCTTTTGGTTAAATATTCAGCTGATTGTTCCGTCCCAATAGGTTGAAGCGTCGGCATAGTTGTCGGAAACAACTATTTCGTACTTGGTTTCGGGAAGGTTGGTGTCCTTGTCATAGGTGAGATAAGAGTATATATAATAGGAATACAATCTCATATCTCTGCCGTTGTTGGTTTCCTTGTTCTCGTTGCCGCTGGCGTAGATGTACTGATACGACTGCAGCGAGTTGGAATAACGGAAGGTGTTGCTGTTTACATTATAGATGTAACTGCCGTTGTCATCGGGCACCCATTCGCCGTTGTCGTTCTGCGACCACTTGGTAAGAGCGTTGGTGCTGCTGTTTCTTCTGTATTCGTTAAGAGGCAGATAACGGTACAGCAAGCCCGTCTTTATTCCGTTTTCAACGTCCTGCTGAGCCTCAAGCTCGGTGCCGTAGGCTATCTTCATTGCGTCCTCGGTGCCTATCTCAGCCGCTACGCGCTGATCAAAGTTTGCCTCGATCTTGGTGCGCAGCAGATCCTTTATGGCGTCTGCATCGGCAATTCCCTGATCGTTAACATAGCCCGCGTCAACAGTCTTGCTGTTGGGCGCGTTGTTCTTCATTGAGTAATAAACCACGCCGCCGCCGACAAATTCCGCGTCCTCGTAGGGAAGCAGAGTGCCGGTGTTCTGCGGGTCGCTGTAGGGGTCAAGCGCCTTGTTCTTGTCAAAGAAGTCGGCAATGTAGAAGTTTTGCAGCAGGTACTCCAGCGTGACTGTATCTCCGTTCACCTCTTTGTCAAGGTGAGTGACCTCGTAGTGCGAGAAATCGACCTCGGAGCGGTTGAAGTTCGAATCGGAAACGGTTCCTGTTCTTGTAACAAGGTACGTATCGCCCTTTACGCGGAATTTATACTCGGCACCCGAAGCAAGAAGCGGAGCGTTGGAAACAGCCGCAGTGTTATTGGTTCTTGCGGGGTCATCACTACCAACAGCATACCACAAGGTGTTGGCAGGCTGTCCGCTTGATACCGCGTAAGCCTGATAGGTGTATCCGCCCCTGTCGGCAGCA
>CADBWP010000042.1 GCA_902798365.1 uncultured Ruminococcus sp. | reverse complement strand
CCAGCTTGCTTTCTTTACGCCCGGAATTTCGCCCTTGTAAGCGAGCTCACGGAAGCAAATACGACAAATACCATACTTGCGGAGGTAGGCGTGTGGTCTTCCGCAGATGTTACATCTTGAGTACTCTCTGGTGGAGAACTTCTGCTTTCTCTGCTGCTTAATTTTCATTGCTGTCTTAGCCACAACAATCCCTCCTTACTTTGAAAACGGTGCGCCCATCAGCGTCAGCAGCTCACGGGCCTCTTCGTCTGTCTTCGCGGTGGTTACAAAGCAGATGTCCATGCCGCGAACCTTGTCAATCTTGTCATAGTCGATCTCGGGGAAGATCAGCTGCTCGCGAAGACCGAGGTTGTAGTTGCCTCTGCCGTCGAAAGAGTTGGGATTGATGCCTCTGAAGTCTCTTACGCGGGGAAGAGCGATGTTGAAGAACCTGTCAAGGAACTCATACATTCTATCGCCGCGGAGAGTAACCTTAACGCCGATGGGCATACCCTCTCTGAGCTTAAAGTTAGCTACCGACTTTCTTGCGTGGCAAACAAGGGGCTTCTGGCCGGTGATTGCCGCCATATCCTTGCAGATAGCGTCGATAACCTTTGAGTTTTCTCTTGCTTCACCTGCGCCCACGTTGACAACGATCTTGTCAAGCTTGGGGATCTGCATAACGCTCTTGTAGGAGAACTTGTTCATAAGAGCAGGTGCAACTTTTTCGGAATAGTATTCTTTCAGTCTTGCCATATCTTATATCCTCCTTACAGCGCTTCGCCGCATTTAACGCAAATTCTGCCCTTGGAGCCGTCCTCATAAAGCTTGTGACCTACTCTTGTGGGCTTTTTGCAGCGGGGGCATACTATCTGAACCTTGGAAGCGTACATTGCGCCCTCTGCCTTGATGATGCCGCCCTGCTCGCCCATTTTTCTGGGCTTTACATGCTTGGAAACCATGTTGATTTTTTCTACGATAACTTTGCCTTCCTTGGGGCTAACGGCCATAACCTGACCCTTTTTGCCCTTGTCCTTACCGCTGATTACGATAACGGTGTCGCCTGTTTTTACATGAACCTTACTCATTGCCGGACACCTCCATTAAAGTACTTCCGGAGCAAGAGACAGGATCTTCATGTAGTCTTTGTCACGAAGCTCTCTTGCTACGGGTCCGAAGATACGGGTACCGCGCGGGTTTTTATCTTCTTTGATTATAACGGCTGCGTTTTCGTCAAAGCGGATGTAGGTGCCGTCGTCGCGTCTTACGCCCTTTGCCGAGCGAACGACAACAGCCTTGACAACATCGCCTTTTTTAACAACGCCGCCGGGTGCTGCTTTTTTGACCGAAGCAACTATAACGTCGCCAATATTGGCATATCTCCTTCTGGTACCGCCGAGTACACGAATGCACATAAGTTCCTTTGCGCCGGTGTTGTCGGCAACCTTGAGGATGGTTTGCTGCTGAATCACAGTATTTTCCTCCTTAAATCATGGTCGCTAAACAAAACTTATTTAGCTTTCTCAATAATCTCGACGAGTCTCCATCTTTTATCCTTAGAAAGAGGACGGGTCTCCATAATCTTTACACGGTCGCCCACGCCGCACTCGTTGTTTTCGTCGTGTGCCTTGAAGCGAACGGTACGCTTAACAATTTTGTTATAAAGCTTATGCTTTACGCTGTCCTCAACGGCCACAACGATGGTTTTGTCCATTTTGTCGCTGACGACCCTGCCGACAACTGTCTTTCTCATGTTTCTTTCACTCACTGTTAAGTCCTCCTCTCTTAGTCTGCCGTTCCGTCAAGCTCGCGCTGACGAAGAACGGTAGAAACGCGCGCGATGTCCTTCTTGACTGCGCCGATTCTGTTTGAGTTTTCGAGCTGGTTAACAGCAAGCTGGAAACGAAGATTGAAAAGCTCTTCCTTGAGCTCGGCGAGCTTTGTCTTAAGCTCTTCGCCTGTCAATTCTCTGAGATCTGATGCTTTCATTACTGCTCGCCCTCCTCTTTCTTAACAAACTTGCACTTGATGGGAAGCTTGTTGGCGGCAAGACGCATAGCCTCTCTTGCGATGGCCTCATCAACGCCTGCAAGCTCGAACATGATTCTGCCGGGCTTAACAACCGCTACCCAGTACTCTACGTTACCTTTACCTTTACCCATACGGGTTTCGGCAGGTCTCGCAGTAATAGGCTTGTCGGGGAAAATCTTGATCCAAACCTTACCGAATCTTTTGCAGTAACGGGTCATGGCGACACGCGCTGCCTCGATCTGGTTTGAAGTGATCCACGCGGGCTCTGTTGCCTGAAGGCCGTACTCACCATAGGTAACGGTGTTGCCTCTGAGCGCCTTACCGGTCATGCGGCCGCGGTGAACTCTTCTGTATTTTACTCTTTTAGGCATTAACATTATTTTCTGCCTCCTTCTCTGCGGGGACGTCTTGCGGGCTTCGCCTCGTTTACGTTGAGGACCTCGCCCTTGTAAAGCCAAACCTTTACGCCGATCTTGCCGTAGGTGGTGTTGCCCTCGGCAAAGCCGTAGTCGATGTCCGCCCTAAGCGTCTGAAGCGGAATTGTGCCCTCGTGATACTGCTCGGAACGGGCGATCTCCGCGCCGCCGAGACGGCCTGAGCACATAATCTTGATGCCCTTTGCTCCGCGGCGCATGGCGTTGCCTATGGACTGCTTCATTGCGCGGCGGAAGGAAATTCTCTTTTCAAGCTGCTGAGCAATGCTCTCTGCAACCAGCTGAGCGTCAAGCTCGGGAGCCTTGACCTCTACAATATTGATGGCGACGGGCTTTGAGAGCATCTTCTCGCACTGAGCCTTGAGCTTTTCGATCTCGGCTCCGCCCTTGCCTATTACAAGACCGGGCTTTGCGCAATGAATGCCGATGCGGACTCTTTTGCCGTCTCTTTCGATTTCGATTTTGGAGATTCCGAAGTTGTACAGCTGCGTCTTAAGTGTTTTGCGAAGCTTGTAGTCCTCAATAAGGGTAGGACCGAAGTCCTTCTTGCTTGCGAACCAGCGGGAATCCCAGTCTTTGATTACGCCGACACGAAGACCGTGCGGATTTACTTTCTGTCCCATAATTTAACCTCCCCTTAGTCTTCTTTCTCTTTGAGTACGAGGGTGATGTGAGAGGTTCTCTTGTTGATTCTGAACGCTCTGCCCTGTGCTCTCGGACGAATTCTTTTAAGGATGGGGCCTGCCGTAGCGTTGCAGTAGGCAACATACAGCTTGGATACATCCATGTCATGGTTGTTCTCGGCATTAGCCATAGCGGACTTGAGCAGCTTTAAAAGCGGCTCGCAAGCGGCCTTGGGAGTGTGCCTGAGAACGGCTTCCGCGTATCTGACGTCCTTGCCTCTGATAAGGTCGAGAACAACGCCAACCTTGCGGGGTGAAATGCGAACAAATTTCGCTATTGCCTTAGCTTCCATTTGCAATACTCTCCTTCCGCTTACTTGCTTGTTTTTGAACCGGCATGTCCCTTAAAGGTTCTCGTGGGAGCAAACTCTCCGAGCTTGTGACCAACCATATCCTCTGTAACATATACCGGAACGTGCTTGCGTCCGTCGTGAACGGCGAATGTATGACCGACGAATTCGGGGAAGATAGTTGAGCTTCTTGACCAAGTCTTAAGAATTCTCTTCTCGCCCTTTTCGTTCATTTCAAGGACTCTTTTGAGCAGGACAGGCTGAACAAAAGGACCCTTTTTTGTACTTCTACTCATAATTTAAGCTCCTTTCTCCGCCTTACTTACCGTTTCTTCTTCTTACGATAAGCTTGTCGCTCTGCTTGTTGTGCTTACGTGTCTTATAGCCGAGTGCGGGCTTGCCCCAGGGGGTTACAGGTCCGGGACGGCCGACGGGTGATTTACCCTCACCACCGCCGTGCGGGTGGTCGTTCGGGTTCATTACGGAACCGCGTACTGTCGGGCGCCAGCCCATGTTTCTCTTGCGGCCTGCCTTACCGATCTTCACGTTGAAGTGGTCGGTGTTGGAAACCTGGCCGATGGTGGCCATGCAGGAATCGGGCACGTTTCTCAGCTCGCCGGAGGGAAGTCTGAGCAGCGCGTAGCCGTTTTCTCTTGCCATAAGCTGAGCCATGTTGCCTGCGGAGCGCGCAAGCTGTGCGCCTCTGCCGGGATAAAGCTCTACATTGTGAACAAAGGTACCTACCGGGATGGAGGTAAGGGGAAGCGCGTTGCCGGGAAGAATATCTACGTTCTCGCCCGCAATGATCTTGTGACCTACCTTGCAGCCCTCGGGAGCCAGGATGTAAGACTTCTCGCCGTCCTCATACTCGAGCAGCGCGATGAACGCCGAACGGTTGGGATCGTACTCGATTGTCTTTACTGTAGCCTCAACGTCAAACTTGTTGCGCTTGAAGTCGATGATGCGGTACTTTCTTCTGTTGCCGCCGCCTCTGTGACGAACGGTGATTCTGCCGTAGCTGTTACGGCCGGCTTTCTTGTTCAGGGGAGCAAGCAAGCTCTTTTCGGGGGCAACCTTTGAAAGACCTGAATAGTCTGTAACCGACATGTTTCTTCTTGAGTTGATAGTCGGCTTATATACTTTAATTGCCATGTGTTTTCACTCTCCTCATGATGGTTTTGCGGGAGTGGCTTCTCCCATAACTACAATGTCCGAATTTTTCGCTTCCGAGCCGCGTGCGCCGGTCGTTATTGCCGGGCTGCGTGCGTCGGCGCTTCGGATTACATCATGCCTTCAAAAAATTCGATAGGCTTGCTGTCTTCTGTGAGCTTTACGATCGCCTTTTTCCAGCTTCTGGTGTAACCGCCGTTGTTTCTGCCCTGACGGCGGAACTTGCCGCGGACGCTTACGGTGTTTACCTTGGCGACCTTTACCTTGAAGATCTCCTCGCAAGCTTTTGCTATTTCAATTTTGTTAGCTGTTTTTGCTACCTCAAAGGTATATATCTTATTTACCGCGCCGAGCATGCTTTTCTCGGTGATGATCGGGCGAATTACAATATCGTGAGCTATCATGCATATACCTCCTCGATTTTGCTTACCGCGTCTTTGGCGATGACCAGCTTGCCGGCATTGAGAATGTCATAAACATTCAGAGTGCTTACGTGAGCTGTTTTTACGCCGGGAATGTTGCCCGCGGATTTTGTTACCTTGCTGTCCGCCTCGGGAAGCACGATGAGGGCTTTGCCCTGTGCGCCGATAGCGTTGAGCATGGCAACGATCTTCTTTGTCTTGTACTCATCCGTTGCTATTGTGTCAACAACGATGATCTCGTTCTCAAGCGCCTTGGAGGAGAAAGCCGACTTCATGGCCAGTCTTCTTACCTTCTTGTTTACTGCGAGCTTGTAAGCTCTGGGCTTGGGAGCGAACACAACGCCGCCGTGCGTCCACTGGGGAGCGCGTGTGGAGCCCTGTCTGGCGCGGCCTGTGCCCTTCTGGCGCCACGGCTTTTTGCCGCCGCCGGAAACCTCTGCTCTTGTGAGAGCGGACTGTGTGCCCTGACGCTGCGCTGCAAGATAGCTTACAACTACCTGATGCATTACCGCCGCGTTGGGTTCAATACCGAATACGGAATCGCTGAGGTCGATAGTGCCGACGTTCTTGCCTTCCATATTTACAACTGCAATGTTTGGCATTTATAATCCCCCTTCCTTACGCCTTTACGGAATCTTTAAGAATAACGATTCCTTTGTTCGGGCCGGGAACGGCGCCCTTTACGGCGATGAGGTTGTTTTCTGCGTCAACCTTTACAACCGTCAGGTTCTGTACCGTTACCTGCTCTGCACCGAGGTGACCCGCCATCTTCTTGCCCTTCCATACTCTTGAGGGCGAGGAGCAGGCACCGATTGAGCCGCCGTGACGAACGCAGGGGCCTGTACCGTGGGATTCCTTAAGGCGATGGAAGTTCCATCTTTTGATTACGCCCGAGGTTCCCTTACCCTTGCTTTTGCCGGTCACGTCGATCTTGTCGCCGGGGGTGAATACGTCCGCCTTTACCAGATCGCCCACGTTGTAGGCGTCGGTGTCCTCAAAGCGGAACTCCTTGAGAGTTTTCTTGGGCGCTACGCCTGCCTTGTCAAAGAAGCCCTTCATAGGTTTTGTAACCTTGTGGGCTTTAAGGTCGCCGTAGCCGAGCTGAACGGATGCATATCCGTCGTTTTCAACTGTTTTCTTGGCTGTTACCACGCAAGGGCCCGCCTCGACAACAGTTACGGGAACTACTTTTCCCTTTTCATCGAAAATCTGTGTCATACCGATTTTCTTGCCGATGATCGCTTTCTGCATGAATTTATCCTCCTTGTAGGTTATTGGTTGGCATTCGCCAACATGACCCTGTCTGCTTTGGCTGTTTTGTCTTGATACCGGAAGCCGCCTGGGTTATTACAGCTTGATCTCGATATCAACGCCGGCAGGGAGCTCTAAGCTCATAAGAGCCTCGACTGTCTTGTTTGACGGTCTTAAGATGTCGATAAGACGCTTGTGAGTTCTGATCTCGAACTGCTCGCGGCTGTCCTTATACTTGTGAACAGCGCGAAGGATCGTAACGATCTGCTTCTCTGTGGGAAGAGGTACGGGGCCGGAAACCCTTGCGCCCGTGCGCTTTGCCGTTGCTACGATTCTCTCTGCGGACTGATCCACCAGCTGATGATCATAACCCTTTAATCTTATCCTAATCTTTTCCTTGACTGCCATTATCGTCGCCTCCTTAAAAATTTTGTGCTTTGATTCCGCCGTGTTGGTTCGACAGAACCTTCGGCACCTTTACAGGCGGGCGTTTGCGTAAAAACTTTTTTAAACTCTGCCGGGTGTTTCGTCACCCCGCATTAAAAAACCCGCTTAACTATTCGGTTAATCGGGACGTTTGAACGCAGTTTGAGCATAGCTGCGGCACAGCAACCCATAACGGCCGCAGGATGTTCAATGTTTCTTTTTTATCGCCCGGTTTAAAATCGGACATACTCCACGGAAAAACCGGCTTAAGCCGCAACCTCCCGCTTCATCGCATATCTTGTGCAGTCACGCATGGTATATTATACTATCCCACAGGGGATTTTGCAAGGATTTGGCGCAAAAATACGCAAAACGCCTTCGTAGAACTTTGACGAACATACGCACATTATTTTGTGCATTTTGCTGATATTGTAAAATATCGCGTTTCGTTATATAATATGTATAGCTTATGACGGGAGGATCTCTATGGTTCACATCTATTACGGCGACGGCAAGGGCAAAACCACCGCGGCTGCGGGTCTTGCGGTTCGCGCCGCAGGCAGCAACATGAGGGTGCTGTTCGTGCAGTTTCTCAAAACCGAGTATTCCGGAGAGCGCAGAGTGCTGAGCGGGCTTGAGGGAGTTACGCTGACCTCCTGCCCTCTTGAGCTTAAGTTCACTATTGATATGACCGAGGCGGAGCGCCAGCAGGCAGCCGTGCTGTTTCGCGGCATGTTTGAGCGCAGCGCAGCCACGGCGCTTTCCGACCGCTACGACATGATAGTGCTGGACGAGATTTTTGACGTGGTAAATGAAGGCATGCTCAGCGAGGCAGAGGTGTTTGAGTTTATTGCGAACGCTCCCAAGAGCATCGAAATAGTTATGACCGGTCACGACCCGTCGGAAAGATTTTTGGGGGTCGCCGATTACGTGACCGAGTTTGTAAAGCGCCGCCATCCCTTTGACAGGGGGATAACGGGCAGAAAGGGCATAGAATTTTAAAGGACGTGAGAAAATGAAAAAGGTCTTGATAATCCTGTCCGCCGCCGTTTTAGCAGCCGCGCTGTGCGCGTGCTCGGGCGACAATACGGCAGGCAACGGCACGACAGAGCAAACCTCAGCCGCCGTCAGTCAGAAACCGCAGGAAAGCGCACCGGCGAACACCGCAGACGATGAAGCCGTAAAGGCGCTGGCAAAGGAGTTGACCGGCACCTGGGCAAATCAGGAGGACTATACCGAGCGCTATGTGTTTGCCGACGACCTGGGCTTTATCCGCTATATGGGCGGCAAGACCTACTCGGGCAGACTCACGCTGGGCGAGGGCGATATTCTGGGCATGACCTTTGACGACGCCGACATCGCCCCTGCAACATATTCAAGAGTGCCGTCCGCGGAGGAAGCAGACGATTCAAGCTGGTATTTAGGCGACGGGCATCTTGTGCTCGGCGGCAGAAAGCTTGTAAAGACTTTGGACTATTGATCATATTTTCGGAAGGATGATATATATGAAAAGAATCATTAAGGCTGCGGCGGCGCTTATCGCCGCGCTTATGCTTGCGGTATCGCTTTGCTCCTGCGGAAGCAGCGGTCCCGCTTACACGGGCACATGGACAATTAACAACATAATGGGCGGCAAAACAACTCTCGACCAGGTTAACGGCACGCTTATTATGAACGAGGACGGCAGCTTCAGCTGGGAGCTTGTGAGCCCCGAGGACAACTCGGGCAGCACGCTGTCCGGCACATACGCCGTAAGCGAGGACGAAACCACCATACAGTTCTCGGGCAACAAGGTAGTGACCCGGGAAAAGAACGGCAACACCACCTCCAAGGATCTGGAGACCGAGATGAGCCTTGAGGGAACCATGATCAGCAATGACACCATGAAGGTGACGGGCGGCATGGGCGATCAGGTCGTTGAGCTGAAAAAGAAATAAAGTTACGCGCGAAAACCCCGGTTTACCGCTTTGCGGCGGTTGACCGGGGCTTTTATTATTTAGGCAATACCGCATAATTCAGGTGTACGGATTGCGCTCGAGGTAAGGCTGACGCCTTGCCGAGATTTTTTGGGCAAGCTGACGGAATAATATTCAAGCAAGCCGTGCGCCTTGATTTGTGCGGTGTTGCCTTTATACTTATTTTTTCAGGGCTTCCTTTGTGCAAGCGGCGACTATTTCAAGTCCCTTTTGCAGCAGCTCATCCTCTATCACGAGCGGAGGCATTATCTTGAGCACGGAGCCGTTTCGTCCGGCGCACTCGCAGATGAGCTTTTGCTCAAAGCACTTCTCTATTATCTCCTCCGAAAGGTTCGGGTCTATCGCGCCGAAGTCGATTCCCCAGATAAGACCCATGCCGCGCAGCTCGAGGCGGCTGTCCAGCGGAAGGATCTCTTTTTCGATAAAGTTTCTGACGATCTCGCCCTTGCGCTTGGTTTCAGCCTCTACGTTGTTTTCAAGCAGATAATCAAAGGAGGCGGCGCCCGCAACAAAGCTGAGCTGGTTGCCGCGGAAGGTGCCGTTGTGCTCGGCGGGCTTCCAGATGTCGAGCTCTTCCTTGAGAAGCAGCACGGCGAGGGGCATTCCCAGGCCGCCTATCGACTTTGACATCACGACCATGTCGGGCTGAATGCCCGCGCGCTCGAACGAGAAGAAGGAGCCTGTGCGGCAGCATCCGACCTGAATGTCGTCGATTATCATAAGAATGTCGTTTTTGTCGCAGAAGGCGCGAACGTCGCGCAGGAACTGATCGGAGAAGGGACGGATTCCGCCCTCCGCCTGAACGGTCTCCATGATAACCGCAGCGGGCTTGCTTACGGCGCTGTGGTCGTCGTCGAGCAGGGTCTGCATATATTCGATAACATCCAGCCCCTTAAACATATAGGGCGCGGGAATATGCGTTACGTCGCCCAGGGTGGCGCCGGCGGCGTTGCGGGCGTACATCTCGGAGGTGAGCGAAAGCGCGCCGAGGGTCATGCCGTGGAAGCAGCCCATAAAGGCGAACACATTGCTTCTGCCCGTGTTTTTGCGCGCCAGCTTGAGCGCAGCCTCAACCGCGTTGGTGCCCGTGGGGCCGCAGAACTGTATCTTGTAATTCAGGCCTCTGGGCTCTATGATCTTCTTTTCGAGAGTTTCAATAAAGGTGCGCTTGGGAGCGGTGAACATGTCGAGGGCATGGATGATGCCGTCGGTCATAAGGTAATCGATCATCTTCTGCTTGATGTACGGGTTGTTGTGGCCGTAGTTGACCGCGCCCGCGCCGCAGAAAAAGTCGATATAGTCGTTGCCGTCCTCGTCGGAAATCACCGCGCCCACGGCGTTTGTAAACACCTTGGGAAAGTGGCGGCAGTAGGAGCGCACCACCGATTCGTACTGTTCAAAAGCATTTGTGTTCATCATATACCCTCACATTCCTTGTAAATTATAAGTTTTTATATAGTCGGTAAGAGCTCCGCGGAAGATCGCGTCGATCTGATCGGGCTCGTCGGGGAGTATCACCAAAAGCTGCCTGCCGCTTCTCAGCAGATAGCCGTCGTCGCCTCCGTCGTTTTGCAGCCGCCGGCTGAGCGAGATGTCGCTGTCGGACGCCGCGCGTGAAAGTATCTTTCGCACGCTGCGGCTGTCGCCGAACTCAAGACCTCCCACAACAAAGACAACGTCGCACACACCGAACGCGCGAATGAGCTCGTTGCCCAGAGTGCCGGCATCTACGGCAAACGAAACGCCGCCCGGCTCGAGCCCCGTAACGGGAAGATTCCTTTTCAGCGCTTTTTCACAATAAGAGGTCTTGCGCGCCGAGTAATAGATTATACTGCAATTCATAGCCGCCTCCTATTGTGCCTGCGCGTATTCGGGCTTAAGCACCGCCTCAAAGTCGGGCGCTATAGTCATGTCATACTCAACCTTGCTGAAGTCGAGCTGCCAGCCCTTGAATTTGTAGTCGTAGTATTCGTCGCTGGGCATGGTCGGGTCGGGCGGAGCCGTCGCCGCCTTGCCGTACTGGACGGTCTGATTCTCAATAAACGATCCGTCGTAATTGATAAAGGTAACGCTGCAAAGGATAGCCTCCTCGGTGGTGGGCTCGGTAGAGGCGCGCGCCGCGGAGCTTGAACCCGTGGAGCCCTTTTCGCTTGTGGGCTCGCTTGTTGCCGAGGTGACCTTCTGCTCCTTAAAGTCGTAGTCGCCGTCGTACCAGTCGATTTGCTTGGCGTCGTAGGCTGTGCAGAAGTCGGTTACCGTGGGACGGGTGCCTCCGCGCGAGGAGTAATAGACCTGCGGCCACACAGCGTCGTCGTTTATCGATGCCTTTGAGACGTCAACGTTGGGATCCTCGCCTATGCGCACCCTGCGCGCCACGACTATGGTGCGGAAGTTGGTGTATTCATAGGAGCAGGTGGAGAGCGTTATAAGCTCGTCGTCCTCGTTTACGGTCACCGGACAATTGATGAGCGAGCGGATGCGGACGTTATAGACGTAGTTCATAAAGTCCTTTTCGTTTTGGAAGTCGCCCACCATATAGTTGAAGAACTCGCCCTGGCTTGAAAGCGTGTTCGTTTTATACACCGAAATGATCTTGTAGGTGCCGTTGCCCTTGGGGGTGTCAAAGCGGACGGTGGGGGCTGACTTGTAAAAGTCCAGATTGCCCGAGGTGCCGCCGTAGTTCATAAGGTTGCCGAACATCGAGCCGTCGTTCATGTGGTGACCGTGCAGCACTATGTTCTTGCTGTCTATGCCCTTTTTGCAGCGGTAGTCGAGGAAGATACAGCCGTAGGAGTCGTACTCCTTTTTGTAGTTGTGGTTGAGGTAATACTGACCGTTGATGTCGTCGTCCTTGCACCACAGCACGGGGTAGTCTATCTGCGTTTCGTTTATCTGTATCCAGCCGATTATCTCGTCGTTTATCTTAAGCAGCTCGTCCCAGTTTATGCCCTCCTCGCCCTTTTCGGGAGCCTGGTTGTTGCCGCTGTCGTCGGTTTCGCCGTGAGCCACCTTTTGGATCTCGCCGTTGAGCTGGGCGTTTTGGATGCTGAGGAAAATCATGTTGTAAAACAGCAGCCACAGCGCCGCAAGGAACACAAGAAAGGCGGCGATAACAATGCATTTGCGGGCGATCTCGCGCTTGCTGTCGCCCGGCAGCGGAATGTACTGATTGACAAAGCCCGTTTTGGGCGGAACATAGGTCTGATCGCAGAAGCCGTCGGGATAGTCGTTTTTGGAGTTTTCAAAAACCTGGTTGGTGCGGATGACCGCCATCGCGGCGACGTCCTCAAAGGTGTGACCCGTCAGCTCAGCCTTGGGTATGGTGGCAACGCGCATGCCCTTGTAGATGAAGCAGTAGCCCTTGTAGCCGTTGCCGAAGTCGCCCAGAGAAAACACCTTTGACTTTTTGCGGCTCAGCTCAAATTCCTTTTCAAGCTCCTCAAGCCTATCCTTGTCCGCGTTTTCCTTTTTTGCCTCTCTGAACGCCTTGTTGCGCTTTTTCCAGTAATCCTTGGGCGGAGGCTCGTTTTCGGCGTGCTCGGCGCTCACCACGGTTTCCACAAAATATTTTTTGAAGGAGCTGCTGTCCTTTGAGCGCAGCGCGTTCGCTATCACAACCACGTCGGGCTTGTTTTCGGACTTTGCCAGCGCGTTGAGCGTCGCGTTGATCGCCGTCGGGTGCAGCAGGGTCTGCTTTACGGCAAGCAGCGAATATCCGTACTCGCCCAGCGAGCTTTTAAGCTCCGCCTCTCGCTCGGGCAGCGGATCAAACTCTTTTTTCTTGCTTACGGAAATGATTTTTATAAACACAAAGCTCTTCCTTTCGGGGAAGTAATTCTCAATCCTCGGGGGTGATGTGGGTTATCTTAAGGTTTTGCAGCGCTTCCTCTATAAGCGGCTCGAAGTTCGCCTTTTCCTGAGCCTCTCTTACGAATTTGAGCACGGGCTTGGTGCGCGGATGGCGCGGAGTGAATACCGTGCAGCAGTCCTCGTAAGGCTCTATCGAGGTGCGGTAGGTGTCTATTTTGTAGGAGATGTCGATTATCTCCTGCTTGTCCATGCCTATAAGCGGACGGAACACGAGCATATCGGCAGCGTCGTCGGTGCAGCACATCGCGCCTATGGTCTGGCTTGCCACCTGACCCAGGCTTTCGCCCGTTATAAGCGCCGAGCAGCCGCCGTTTCGCGCTATCCTGCCCGATATTATCATCATAAGCCTGCGCATTATTATAGTGAACAGCTCCTCGGGGCAGTCGTCGCGCAGCTTTTCCTGTATCTTGGTGAACGGCACCGTCAGCATGGTTATCGGTCCCGAGTAACAGCTGACCTTCTGAAGCAGCCTTACCACCTTGTCCTCGGCGCGGGGGCTTGTGTAGGGCGGGCTGGCAAAGTGTATCGCCGTAAGGCGCAGTCCGCGCTTAGCCATCATGTATGCCGCCACGGGGGAATCTATGCCGCCGCTTATCAGCACGGCAGCCTTGCCGCCCGTGCCCACGGGGATGCCGCCTGCGCCCCTGACGGGGTCGGCGTGGATGTACGCGCCAAAATCGCGTATTTCAACATACACCGTGACGTCGGGGTTGTGAACGTCAACCTTAAGGTGCGGAAAGCGTTTCAAAACCTCGCCGCCTGCCTCGCGGCAGATGTCGGGAGACTTGAGCGGAAATTTTTTGTCGCTTCGCTTTGCCTCTACCTTAAAGGTCTTTGCCGCGCGAAGCTGTTTTCCCAGATATTCCGGGATAGTCGCAAGAACTGACTCCATGGTTTTTTCGTCGCAGACCGCCGCGCGAGAAAAGCTCACTATGCCGAACACCTTTGCGATCCGCTCGCACGCCTCGTCAAGGTCGATGTCGTCGCCGAGGGGTCTGACCATGATGGTTGACTGGGCGGAGGTTATCTCGAACCTGCCAAGCGGAGCGAGAACTACCTTGACGTTCTTTTTTAACGCGTCCTCAAACTGGCGGCGGTTGAGCCCCTTAAGGACTATTTCGCCGTCCTTGAGCAATATAATCTCTTTCATATACTTCCTCTATCTGTGTGCAAGCGTTTTAAGCCCGTCGGCAACGCCCTTGCAGAGCGCGTCAACGTCCTCTTTTACGCTGAATTTTGAAAAGCTTGCGCGTATGGCGCTGTCGGCACGGTCGCGCGAAAGCCCCATTGCCGCTAAAACGTGGCTGGGCTTGCCCTTGGCGCAGGCGCTGCCCGAGGACACATATATCTCTCTGTCCTCAAGAAAATGCAGCATGGTCTCGCTGCGCACCCTGCCCGCAGAAAAGTTGAGCACATAGGGCAAGGCGTTTTCGGGGGAGTTTATCTCAACTCCTTCTATCTGCAAAAGCTGCTGCCTTGCGTACTCGCAAAGCTCGCTTATCTTGTCGTAATTTTCTTTTACGGAAAATTCATTGCACGCCGCCCCAAGCGCAGCGATGAGCGGAAGCGGTTCGGTGCCGGGGCGAAGCCTGTTTTGCTGCTCGCCGCCGTACTGACGCGGCACAAGCCGCACGCCCTTTTTTACATACAGCGCGCCCACGCCCTTGGGAGCGTGAACCTTGTGACCGCTGACGCTGATAAGGTCGGCGTCCAGCCTGCGCGCCCTGAGCTGCAGTTTTCCGAACGCCTGAACTGCGTCGGTGTGGCAGAGCACGGCGCTGTTTTTGAGCCTTGCCGCCTCGAATATATCTGCAACGGGCATTACAGCGCCCGTTTCGTTGTTGACGGTCATAACCGATACAAGCAGGGTGTCGCCGTCAACCGCGGCGGCAACGTCGCCGGCATGGATAACGCCGTCCTCACGCGGCGGCACGAACGTGACGGAAAATCCCTCCTCGTCCAGCCGCTTTGCCGCCTCGGCAATACTGCTGTGCTCCACGGCGGACACGACTATCCCCTTGCCGCGCCTGCGCCCGGCATACGCCGCGCCGAACAGGGCAAGGTTGTTTGCCTCGGTGCCTCCGCTTGTAAAGAATATCTCCTCCGCAGATGCACCAAGCTGCGCCGCGACCGCTTTTTTGGCGGAATTCAGCTCGCGCTCGGCAAGGACTCCCCTAAAATGAAGGGACGACGGATTGCCGTAATTCTCGGTCATTACCCTGCACGCCGCCTGCGCCGCAGCCGCCGACACGACCGTGGTCGCGCTGTTGTCAAGATAATGCTCCAAGGTGTATCCCTCCATGGTTATTTTTATTCATGGTATATTATACAACAACGCAAAGAAAAAATAAAGTGAAAAAATTCACATAATTCTTTATTTTACGATAATAATATTGTTGCAAGAGCATTTTGGAGGGGTCATTATGTCGCCGCAGGAATATGATAAATTGGTTAGCAAGAATTCGCCCAAAAGCAATTGTTTAAAAAACTGCCTTGCGGCGTTCGTCGCGGGCGGAGCGATATGCGCCGCCGGTCAGGGCGTGCTGCTCGGCTTCGGTGCGCTGGGGCTTGACGAAAACGCGGCAAAAACCGCGACCTCGGTGACGCTTATTTTCGCAGGGGCGCTGCTGACCGCCCTGGGCGTTTATGACAAGCTTGCACGCCGCGCAGGAGCCGGAGCGCTGATCCCCATAACGGGCTTTGCAAACGCCATGGCTGCGCCCGCGATAGAGTTCAAGACCGAGGGGCTGATAACCGGAACGGGCACAAAGATGTTTATAATCGCGGGTCCCGTGCTGGTATATGGCATCTCGGCGTCGGTTGCATACGGCGCAGTTCTGTGGCTGCTCCATCTGTTCGGAATAACCCTGTTTTAGAGCCTGCATATCAAAAAAGGTACCGGCGAAAAACCGGTACCCTTTAAACATATCGTATTCAATTAATAGCCGAGCAGACCTGCATACTGTGAGTAAAGATTTGCCGCAACCGAGAAGGTGTTCATGGCGTTCATGCCCTTTACAAGCAGCAGGAAGAGATATACATATGCCGCGAGGAAGCCGGCAATGATAATTATCCTTACAAAGCTGTTGTTTGCGGGGGGGATCTCGTCTTTGACCTCGGAAAGCAGGCACACGACAAGCCAGAACAGAGCAAAGGCGAAGAAGATCTGCGAAACCCAGCTTGTGAGCATCCAGAAAAGTCCGCCCACGATCATGCATATGAGCGGCACGACCATGTTAACGCCGAAGGAAATGAAGGAGTCGGCAAATGCCTTGCCTGCGTTGAAGGGCTTGACGGTCGCGGCAAGAATGAGGAACTTGCACATAACATAGGCGGTAACAAGACCTACTGTCTCGATGAGCGCCGCCAGAACGACCAGACCAAAGTTGAAGCCGAGGTGAAGAGCTACGGCGTTTTTGCCATATACGCAGCTGTTGATGCCGATAAGCGCGAGAAACAGGATAACGGTATAGATGATGGCAACCACAAAGTCACCTGTCTGCTTGCTGATGGCAACGGTCTTTTTGGGATCTCTGAAATAAGACGCGAAAACCTGGGGAACGTTTTTCATGCCTCTGCCGAACTTGCTCTCGCCCACGGGCTGAGCGGTGGCGTTGGGTGTTCCCTGCGCCGCATAAGGCGACACATAGCCGGAGCCGACACGGGGCTGATAACCCTGCGGCTGATAACCCTGACCCTGTCCCTGACGCTCTGCTATCGCGCCCGGGCAGTTGCAAACCGCGTTGTCGGGAATCTGATTTCCGCAATGCTTACAAAATTTCATATGTTCCAATCTCCTTTACACATAATAGAAATATACCTTTTTCGGCAGCGGCTGCACCGCCGCCTATAATAATATTAGCAAAATACAACACCCGTGTCAAGCGCGAAATTATGTCACCTTTGTCATAAAGCCGCGCATTTTTTAGGGCGGTTTTTACAAAAACTAAACAGAACCGAGATGTTCGGCTATGCGCGACCTGTTGAGCCTCTCGCCCGTTACGATGATGATTTCCTGCCCTCTTGAAACGGGCGAAAGCGCCGTCCCTGTGCGTGTGGCGTTGCACTCAAACCATTCTCCGCCACGAAGGGCAAAGCCCTTTACCCTGAAAACGCCGCCGCAGGAAGGATCGTCAAAAATCGCCTGCGCCGCGTCCTTCAGCTCATCGGGAGAAAGCGGAGCGTTCATAAAGCAAAGCGAGCAAAAGCCGCTGCTGTCCGTGGTGCCGCGCTTTACGTATCCCTCGCTCACCGTGCCGCTGTCCGCTATTCTGTCAAAATCCGCGTCGTCAAGCTCTGCAAGACCCTTGGCCGTCACCGCGCCGTCGAGGCTTCTGCCGCACTTTATGCTTTTGAGCGCGCGGCAAAGGTGCTCCTTGACCGCGTTTATCTGCCCGGGCGCGGCGGCTTCCGTCTTGCTTATCACAATAACGCCGGCGTTTGCCGCCTGAGAGCCCAGATAATACTCCGCGTCATCCGAGAGCTTTTCGGGCAGGCACGCCTCAACTATCGCAATTACCGCGCCCGGCTCGTACCAGCGGTCGAGCGGCTCCTCGTTTATAGCGTCAAAAAACTCGTCAACGTCAAATATGCCCGACGGCTCGACTATCACGCGGTCAAGGCCGCTCATGCCCAGGGCGATAAGCTTTGTCTTGAACCGCCGCCTGTGGCAGTCCGCGTCGCATGCACCCGCCACGCTCTCTACAATGCAGCCGTCGTCCTCAAGCTCCTGCAAAAGCATTGCGTCAACATTGACCGCGCCGTAGTCGTTTTCAAGTATGCCCACGCGCTGACCCTTGCTTAAAAAATGCCGTGCATAGCGCCTGATAAACGTGGTTTTGCCCGAGCCGAGAAAGCCTGTTACCAAATCGACCTTAATCACCGCACGCCGCCTTTAGCTTTAGGCAGAAGTTGCGAACCTGATCCTCCACCTCGGTTTTCTTTGCCGCCTTGGGCTCAACAAGCGTAAGCTCCTCGGCAAAGCTGCCTATCTCAAGCAAGCCCCTCATTTTAGACAAAGTCTTTTGCGCGCCGCTGCCCATATAGGTGACAACAGCCGCCAGCCTTTTGCCCACAAGAGCTTCGCGGTTCTCGGTGAGGAACGTGCGCACGGGCGGCGTCAAGGTGCTTGCCCACACGGGCGTGCCAATGATGATGACGTCGTATTTGTCCGCGTCAAAGATGTAGGGCTGCAGCTTGGGGGTGTTGCCCATAACGGCGCTTTTGCCGCCCCAGATAAACTTTTTTGCGCCCTTGGTGGGGTATTCCTTAACGGGGTGAAGCTGCAAAAGCTCCGCGTCCGAAAACTCCCTGATAAGCTCGGCGACGCCCTTCATGTTGCCCTCGAGCGAATAAAAAACAACCAATGCCTTCATAATCATCTTCCTTTACAATTTTATGCAACCATTATAAGCTTTTTTTGCCCGCTTGTAAAGGCAATACCGCATAATTATTACCGATTTTCATTGCCCGGCGCCGCCCTTTTGATTGACAAAATGCGACAAAGCATATACAATATAAAGCGGAGAGCAGTACTTCTTTTTAAGGAGCTGATGATATGAAAAGATTTGACAACGAACCCACCGTTCCCTACGGCGGACAGCAGCCCGAAAACACAAACGTGCCGCAGCAGCCGGTCAGCATGGAGGCTCCCGGTCAGCCCACAATGAACGCAAGCTATGTTCCGCGCCGAAGAACGCACTACTACAACCCCAACGTGACCCAAACCGAGGACGTTTCCGCCGTGCCGCGCGTGCAGTACAACAGTCAGCCGCAGGATTTTACACGGCAAAACGGTGCGCCCCGGCAGGGCTTTGTTCCCCAAAGCAACATGCAGCCGAGGCAGGGCTTTGTGCCGCCTCAGCCGCCCGTGCCGCCGCAGGCAGACGGCTTTGACGATTTTGATTATGAGCCCGTAGGCGACGAGAAAAAGCCAAGCAGCGCGCCCATGATAGTAGCCATCATCTCGGCAGTCGTAGTCGTGCTGGCGCTGTCGGCGTTTTTCGCCTACATATTCTTCTTTCACAAGGACGACAACGCGCAGGGCGGCGCAGCCACCGCTCCCCAAACAACGGCGGCAGCAACGACAGAGAACACTCAGGCTGCCACTCAGGCGGCGACCCAAACGCCCGTTGTCAAGCTTATCGAGGTTCCCGCTCTTGCCGGAATGAGCGAGGCGGACGCCTACAAGGCGCTCAACAAGGCAGGCGCTCAATACACGGTTTCGCGCGAGTTCAGCGACACCGTTGCGGCAGGTTACGTGATAAGGCAGAGCCCCGAGGCAGGCGCCGAAATAAGCAAGAGCGACGTTGTGACGGTTTATGTGTCTAAGGGCAAGGACGAAATAGTTACCGAGCCGCCCACCACAAAGCCCGGCAAGGAGAGCGACAAGGAAAGCAGCAAGGAATCGGACAAGGAGAGCAGCGCAGCGTCGGCGTCTTCGGACGACTTCATTCTGCCCGACTCCAACATCCGCAAGCTGTCCAAGAGCGAGCTCAGACCGCTGAGCCGCACCGAGCTCAACCTTGCGTTAAACGAAATTTTTGCGCGGCGCGGAAGGATATTCAAGGATCCCGAGCTGAGCGCGTACTTCAACTCAAAAAGCTGGTACAAGGGCACCGTGCCTGCCGACAGCTTTGACAGCACCGTTACCCTTAACGAATACGAATCCTACAACGTCAGCCTTATTTCCGGCTATCAGGCGGAATTGGGTTACAGATAAACGAGGTAATATCACATATGCCTAAATACTGCATGAACTGTATGCGGCCGCTCGAGGCTTCTCCCGTATGCCGGCATTGCGGCTTTTCAAACGCCAACAAGCAGCCCGAAGCCAAATATCACCTGCGCCCCTACACCCTGCTCACAGGCAGATACCTTGTGGGCAGAGTTCTGGGAGAGGGCGGCTTCGGCATAACCTACATAGGACTTGACGCCACGCTTTCAAAGCGCGTTGCCATCAAGGAGTTTTACCCCATGGGAGCCGCCAGCCGTTTCAGCGACGACTCAAACGCCGTTACCGTGTCGCCCGGTAGGCAGGAGTTTTTCAACACGGGCGTAGAGCGGTTTTTGTTTGAGGCAAAAAGCGTTGCGGCGTTTTCGGACGAGGACGGTATTGTCGATGTGCTCGACTATTTTCAGGAGAACAACACCGCCTACATCGTAATGGAATATTTAGAGGGCGAAAACCTTAAGCAGCACGTTGTGCGCACGGGGGTTATGCCGCCCGACACCCTGATAAACCTTATGCTGCCCGTTATGCGGTCGCTCAGGTCTATGCACGCCAAGGGGATAATCCACCGCGACATAAGCCCCGACAACATTATGCTGACCAAGAGCGGCAAGCTGAAGCTGACCGACTTTGGCTCGGCGCGGTTCTTCACCAACCGCGAGCGGCAGCTTTCGATAGTGCTTAAGCAGGGCTTTGCCCCCGAGGAGCAGTACCGCAAAAACAGCGCCCAGGGACCCTACACCGACGTTTATGCCCTGTGCGCCACAATGTACGCCTGCATTACGGGTCAGGTGCCGCCCGACAGCCTTGACCGCATGGCGCACGACGATCTGGTGCCGCCGTCGGCATTGGGAATACACATCGCGCCTCATCAGGAGCGTGCGCTGCTGCACGGTCTTGCCCTGCTGGCTCCGCACCGCACCCAAAACATGAACGAGCTGATAGCAGAGTTTACCTCGCCGGCCGACATAGGCGACGGCTACGACAGCTTTGAGCAGCGGCGCAAGCCTTCTCCGCCTCCCGAAAAGGAGAGCAAGGCTCCGGCTGTGATAGCGGTGATACTGACCATTGTTGCGGTGCTGGCGGTAGGCGGAGTTATTTGGTTTATGATGGCAAACAACGACGGCGGCAAGCCTCAGAACGCCACCACAGCCGCGCCTGCGCAAACATATGCGCCCACCGAGGCGATAATCACCACCGAAAACAACGAGGTTATCGCCGAGACCACCAAGCCAAAGGCAACGCGGCCGATATACACCGTGCCGCCCACCACCTTTGCGCCCAAGACCGAAAAGCCCACAACCGAGCCCGCGACCGAACGCGACGAGCCCACCACCGAGCCCGAAAGCGATATTCAGGAGCTTGTGAACGACAAAGTCGAGAAGTACAATTATATAAGGCAGTACGCCGGCGACCCCGAAGCCAAGGGCGAATATGACGTGCGCAGCACATGGGACGGCTGCCGCTGGATCTCCTACCCGGCAGGCACGACGGCAGAGGGCGGAGACGACATCATATCGTACTTCTTTGACGAAAACGGACAGCTGTTTTTCATCTTTGAAAAAACGGACGGCAAAACCTATCAGTATTATATTGACGACGATACCATAATCCGCTACATCAACCCCGGCGGCATCCCCTACGACGAGGGCGACTACCACATCACCTATTCTATGCAGCAAAAGGTAAAGGACGCAAACAACGCATTCAATGAGGTGAAGGGTTACTGAAAAACCAAACTCCCGGTTTCACTAAGAATCCGGGAGTTTTAAT
>CADBWP010000041.1:492-12830 GCA_902798365.1 uncultured Ruminococcus sp. | reverse complement strand
CCTCAGGTTTACTGCGCATTGTTGCAAGCGTAACATTCAATAATTCATTCAAGACTAAAGGCTGCCGCAAAATCTTTCAATTTGCGACAGCCTCTTTTTCAGGGATATATCTTTTTTGCATATCCTTTCTGGTGGAGCTGGGGGGAGTCGAACCCCCGTCCGAAAGATGCTTGCCGTGACTTTCTCCGAGCGCAGTCGCTATATTGTCATTCCCTTGCCGCCGCGCCTAACGACAGGCTCGGCGGTTTGGTAGCCTCTTATTTATGACAGAGCCCGAAGCGCTGCTCTGTTCACATTTACCTCTGATCGACGCCCCTTATGCGGCCGAGGTGCTCCGCACAGGGACGAGCTGCATCAAGCAGCTAAAGAAACTGTTCTTTTGTCAGTTATTTTAAGTTTGCGGATTTTATGGCGGTTCCGCACCGCCGCTCGCTTATCAGGGTTTACATCCCCCGTCGAAACCATTACAGCCCCATTTTTCAGTTCGGGACGGATACGTCGGTTTTACAGGAAAAATCGGTGTCCCGACTGTGATGTTATTCTAAGAAATGACCTTGTAACTCTTTGATAAAAGTTTGATTTTTGAATACAAGACGGAAACATTCGCCTACATTCAGACCCGCCGTTACACAAAGGTTTTGTTAATACCAACCTATCAAAAGGCGGAGAAAGCGCCCACCGGTGCAACCTTGCAACTTTTTTATAACGAGACGGAAACGTCGGTTTTTAAGAAAACGCGGTGTCCCGTTTTTTAGTTCGGGACGGAAACGTCGGATTAATTGGAAAGATCGGTGTCCCGACCGTGATGTTATTCTAAAAAAATGACATTGCAACTCTTTTATAAAAGATATGTTTGCTATTGTCTGTTACTCAAAAACCGTATCAGAGTTGAGAGCATTTTCTCCCGACTCTCAACCCCGTTTTCGGTCACGCTCTGTTTTTGAGAGCTCTTTCTATGTCGCGCTTTGCCGTGCGCTTTGCCATATCCTCGCGCTTGTCATACAGCTTTTTGCCCTTGCACAAGCCCACCTGAAGCTTTACGCGGCTGTCCTTAAAATACAGGCTTATGGGAATAAGCGAATAGCCCGTCTGCTTGACCAGCCCGTACAGGCGGTTTATCTCGCGCTTGTGCATCAGCAGCCTGCGCACGCGCATGGGGTCGCGGTTGAAGATGTTGCCGTGCTCATAAGGCGAAATGTGCATTCCGTTTACGAATATCTCGCCCTTGTCTATCGAGCACCAGCTGTCCTTAAGGTTGACCCTGCCGGCGCGAAGCGACTTTACCTCGGTGCCGAACAGCTCTATGCCTGCCTCGTAGCTCTCTTCAATAAAGTAATCGTGGCGCGCCTTTTTGTTTTGCGCTATCGTTTTCAAAGAAGCCATCAGATCTCATTCCTGCCTTCCAGCGCCTTTGCCAGCGTGTATTCGTCGGCGTATTCCAAATCTCCTCCCACGGGGATTCCGTAGGCGAGGCGCGTCACCCTTACGCCCATGGGCTTTAACAGCTTAGAGATGTACAGGGCGGTTGCGTCGCCCTCAACTGTGGGATTTGTCGCCATTATTACCTCGCTTACCCCGCCGTCGCCGAGCCTTTTAAGCAGCTGCTTTATGGTAAGGTTGTCGGGTCCCACGTCGTTAAGCGGAGAGATCGCGCCGTGCAGCACGTGATACACGCCCTTGTACTCGCGCGTATTTTCAACCGCCGTGGCGTCGCGCGGCGTTTCAACAACGCATATCTGGCTTTGGTCGCGCGTTGCGCTGCTGCACACCGGGCAAAGCTCCTTGTCGGTCAGATTGCAGCACCTGCTGCAATAGTGAATTTTGCTGTGCGCCTCGGTGACAGCCGCCGCCAAAGCCTCTGCCTCTGTTTTTGACAGGTTGAGCACATAATATGCAAGCCGCTGGGCGGTTTTGTGCCCGATACCCGGCATTTTTTCAAACTCGTCAACAAGCTTTTCAAGCGGCGCAACGTTGTACTGCGCCATAATCAGAACATTCCCGGGATGTTAAGTCCGCCCGAGATAGACTCCATTTTTTCTTCCTTTTCCTTTGAAGCGGCTCTGAGCGCCTCGTTTGCCGCCGCCATCACCAGGTCGCCGAGCATTTCAACGTCCTCGGGGTCAACGACCTCGGGCTGAATCTCAACCTTGGTCAGCTCCATCTTGCCGGTTACGGTCACCTTTACGGCTCCGCCGCCTGCGGCCGCCTCATATTCCTTTGACTCAAGCTCTGCGCTCGCCGCCTCCATGTCGTCCTGAAGCTTTTGCGCCTGACGCGCCAGCTGCTGAATGTTGCCGGCTCCGCCGCTGCCGTAGCCCTTGGGTAATCTTGCTTTCATAATATATCTTCCTTTCCGGTTATATGCCGATTATCGGCAATTATTATTCAAATTTATTTCGGATCAGCCTTCCTCAACGGTTATCCCGCTGTCGGCAAGCTTTTCCTTAAAGACCTGCATGGGGTCTTTTTTCTCCTCTTTTTGCTGAGGTCTTTTATACGGCCCCAGCTTGTACGCTTTGCCCGTTACGCTTTGAATAAGCTCGCGTATCTCTCTGCGCCTGTTGCCCTGCCTGAGCAGCTCGAACGCCATGTCGTTGTTGACGTCGATAAGCAGATAGCTGCCGCTTTCGTAAGCGGACGATCCGACAAAGGTCTCGGCGATAGAGCGCGAAACGCCCCTCATGCTGTCGATTATCTCGACCCAGCGCGGAAACGGCTTTGCGTTGCGGTATATTTCTTCAATATCCGCAGGCTTAACCGGCTGAGCCTTGGGCGGCTGAACAGGCGCTGCCTCTGCCTCGGGGGCAGGCTCGCTTTTTGCCGCAGGCGGTTTTTGCGCCGGCTTTTCGGCAGCCTCCTCCTGCACGGCAGGCTCGGGTTGTTCGGCAGCCTCCTTCTGCGCGGTAGGCTCCGGTTGTTCGGCAGCCTCCTTCTGCGCGGTAGGCTCCGGTTTTTCGGGTTCCTCGGGAGTGGGAGCTTCCTGCACGGGAGCCGTTGGCTGAGAAGCCGAAGCTCCGGATCGCACAGCTCTTTCAAGCGCGGCAAGGCGGGCGGTGACCGCCTCGTTGGTGGCGTCAAGCTCGGGCGAGGAAAGCTTTACCAAAGCCATTTCAAGCTCGGTGCGGTCGCCCGTGCCCCGTCCCATGCGCTGATAGGCGCGCGAGAGCACGTCCATATAATACACTATATCGGCAAGCGACAGATAATCGCTTTGGGTCTGAGCCTGATCAAACTCGCTGTCCGACATGACCAGAATATCACGCGGACGCCTTACGGACTTTATCAGCATGAGCGCGCGAAAATGCGCCGTAAGCTCGTCGCACAGCCTTGCCATGTCCTTTGACTCGCCGTACAGGCGGTCGATGCACTCAAGCGCGGCGGCGGTGTTTTTGTTTATTATGCACGCCGAAAGCTTGTACAGATAGCCTCTGTCCGCAAGCCCTGCCGCCTTTCTCACCGCAGCCTCATCAACGGTTGTGCCCAAAGCTATGCAGCGGTCGAGCAGCGAAAGCGCGTCGCGCAGGGCTCCGTCGGCAACCGCGGCTATCAGCATTGCCGCCTCGTCGCTGAGGGTTATTTCCTCCTGCGAGGCAACATACAAAAGCCTGTCGGCTATTGCGCGCGGCGGTATCCGGTGAAAGTCAAACCGCTGGCAGCGCGACAATATGGTTTGCGGAAGCTTGTGCACCTCGGTGGTGGCAAGAATGAATATAACATGCTCGGGCGGCTCCTCAAGGGTTTTGAGCAGAGCGTTGAACGCCTCGGTGGTGAGCATGTGCACCTCGTCAACGATATAGACGCGGAACCTTGCCTTTGCGGGCTTGAACTGCACCTCGTCAATAATGTCGCGGATGTCGTCTATCTTTCTGTTGGACGCGGCGTCCATCTCAACAACGTCGAGCACCGAGCCGCTGTCTATGCCCCTGCATATCTCGCACTTGCCGCAAGGGCTTCCGTTTTGCGGATCAAGGCAGTTGACCGCCTTGGCAAATATCTTGGCGCAGGTGGTTTTGCCCGTTCCGCGCGAGCCGGTAAACAGGTAGGCGTGACCGTTGCGGCGCTCGGTTATTTCATTTTTAAGGGTCGAGGTAATATGCTCCTGACCCGCCACGTCCTCAAAGCGCTGAGGGCGCCACTTGCGGTAAAGCACCTGATACACAGGCTCACCTCCCGTTGAACGGTTAAATTAATTAAAAACAGCAAGCTGCCGCGGAAGCATGCACATAAGCGAACGACAGACTGACTGTATCGCATCGGGAAAGCTGCTTAATGCTGCTCGGTTCCCCGCCTGACATGATTCACAGACCCCAATCGCACAGGGCCTGCCGCTCGCTTATTTGCACACGGTGACAACTTGCGTTGCCGATATTATATCACAGCCTTGCAAAAAAATCAAGTTATTTTTGAACAGCGGCAGAGGGCGGCGGTCGGCGCCGCCCCTGCTGCGCACGGTATCTCAGCTTTTGTTTTTGCTTCCGATTTTTGAAAGCTTATCGTCAAGCCTTGTCTTTTTGAACAAAACCGTGATAACTATGGCGCTCAACACCCCGAGGGCGATGCCGCACAGCACGTCGGACGGATAGTGAACATAGCAGTACAGCCGCGAAAACGCGATTATGACCGCGCCTGCAAGGGCTGCTATGCCTGCCCTGCGGTGCTTTATGAACAGCACCGTGGCAGAGGCGAACGCCGCCGTGGTGTGCCCCGACGGGAAGCTGTAGCCCGAGGGAGCCTTTATAAACAGGGTGAAGTCGGTGTTGACGAGGAACGGGCGCGGGCGCATGACAAGGTGCTTGATAATGAGGTCGCCCGTCAGATAGCCCAGAGCCATAGCCGCCAGCATCATAACGCCGGCGGGACGCGTTTTGCGAAAAAACAGCATACCTGCCGCTATGGCTATCCACAAAAGCCCCGCGTTGGTTATGGTGCCGACAAACGGAAAAACCGCGTCCAAAAAACCGCAGCGGAACGTGTTTTGTATGAAGTCGAGTATAGAAAAGTCGATTGAGTTTATTGCTTCCATTTTTTCCTCCTGTTATTCATGTTTTTAATCATTCGCGGATCAGAAACTGTTCCGCCGCGGCGTAGAGCCTTTCGTCTATCACCGCTTCCGCAAGGATACCCTCGGCGGTGTATTCCTCGCTTTGCAGGGTGCCCGAGCTGCGTATCTCGCTTACGAGCGACGCCCGGGCAAACGGCACCAACAGCCTGACGCGGCGCATTCGCACGGGCAGGTTTTCCTCTATCGCCGCCAGCAGACGGTCTATGCCCTCGCCCGTTTTGGCGCTTATTTTTACGCAGCCCTCAAAGCGCTGTTCAAGCAGGCTGCCGTCAAGCAGATCGCATTTGTTGAGCACGGTTATAACGGGCGTGTCGCCGCAGCCCAGAGAATCGAGCAGGTCGCGCGTAACCTCAAGGTGTATGCCCGCCTCGTCGCTCGACGCGTCGCAAAGGTTTATTATTATGTCGGACTGAGCAGCCTCCTCAAGCGTTGAACGGAACGCCTCTACCAAGTGGTGGGGCAGGCGGCGCACAAGCCCTACGGTGTCTATAAGCATCACCGAGACGCCTCCGGGCAGCTTAAGCGCGCGCGAGGTGGGGTCGAGCGTGGCAAACAGCTTGTCCTGCGCCAGCACTCCGGCGTCGGTAAGGGTGTTCATCAGGGTGGATTTTCCGGCGTTGGTGTAGCCGACTATGGCACAGGTTATAACGCCGTCCTTTTCTCTGCGGCGGCGCAGCATGGAGCGGTGCCGCTCAAGCTCCGCGAGCTCGCTTTTGAGGGTCTCCATCCTGCGGTGAATGTGCCTGCGGTCGGTCTCAAGCTTTGTTTCGCCCGGACCCCTGGTGCCTATGCCGCCGCCCAGACGCGACATCTCTACGCCCTTGCCGGTAAGCCTGGGCAGGGTGTATTTAAGCTGGGCGAGCTCTACCTGAAGCTTGCCCTCCTTTGAGCGCGCACGCAGGGCGAATATGTCGAGGATTAGCGTGGTGCGGTCGATAACGCGCACGCCTGTCGCTTTTTCGATGTTTTTTATCTGGGTGGGCGACAGCTCGCTGTCCGCCACTATCAGGTCGATTTCGCGCTCACGGCATATTTCGGCTGTTTCTTCAAGCTTGCCCGTGCCCACATAGGTACCGCTTTCGGGGCGCGACAGCTTTTGTACAAGCGTAAGCTCGGGCTCGGCTCCGGCGCTTTTTACAAGCTCGCACAGCTCGTCCATCGACGCCTCCGCGTCATAAGCGCCCGTATCGACGCAGACAAGCAGAGCCTTTGTTGTTTTTTCCTCGTTGCTTATCAGCTCCATAAGCAGCTCCTTGTAAATAAAAAAATTTTGTGCGGTATGCTTTACTAATGCGTGAAAATAATGTATAATGGTCTTTGATAACAGGCTCGGCGCCTTGTGACAAATCTTTGCAGCTATATTAGTATAATATATTTTTTCTCATTTGTAAACGGATTATTTTAAGAGGTACAAAATGGATAAGCAATACGACGTTATTGTAGTCGGAACAGGCGTTGCGGGTCTGTATGCGGCGCTGAGCTTCCCCGAGGATGTAAGCGTGCTGCTGCTTTCAAAGCGCGAATTGCAGCTTTCCAACAGCTCGCTTGCCCAGGGCGGCGTTGCGTGCGTTCTCGACACGGTGCACGACAACTACAAGCTTCACATAAGCGACACCCTTATAGCAGGCAAATACAAAAACACCCTTGCGGCGGTTGAAAAGCTTGTAAAGGAAGGTCCCGCCGACGTTATGCACCTGGCGCAGCTTGGCGTTGACTTTGACCTTAACCCCGACGGAAGCATGTGCAAAACGCTTGAGGCGGGTCACAGCCGCCACCGCATTGTGCACCACAAGGACTCCACCGGCAAGGCTATGGTTGACGGACTGCTTGAGGCGGTTTTGAAGCTGCCCAACGTTGATGTGCTTGACGAGGCGCTGCTTTACTCCATACACAAAACTCTCAACGGCTTTTATCTGAGCGTGCTCAAGGACGGAGAGCCGCGCTACTTTGGGTGCAGCTATTGCATTTTTGCCACGGGCGGCATCGGACGGGTGTATCAATACACAACCAATTCCGCCATTGCCACGGGCGACGGCATAGCCCTTGCCCACATGCTGGGTGCCAAAGTGCGCAACCTGTCGCGCGTGCAGTTCCACCCCACCGCCTTTGCCGCCGACAGCGACCGCGAAAGGTTTTTGATAAGCGAGGCGGTTCGCGGCGAGGGAGCCGTGCTGCTCAACTGCGACGGCAGGCGCTTTGCCTTTGACTATGACAAGCGCGGCGAGCTGGCTCCGCGCGACGTGGTGTCAAACGCCATAATACGCGAATCCGTAAAAACGAACAGCGAAAAATTTTACCTTGACATAACCCACAAGCCCGCCGACTTTGTGCGCGAACGCTTCCCCATGATTTATGAGCGCTGCCTTGAGGAGGGCATTGACATAACCCGCGACAGAATACCCGTGTTCCCCTGCCAGCATTACCTGATGGGCGGAATCGACGTTGACCTTAACTCGCGCACCTCCATAGACGGGCTGTACGCCGCGGGCGAGTGCGCTCACACGGGCGTTCACGGCGCAAACCGGCTGGCAAGCAACTCGCTTTTGGAGGCTCTTGTGTTCTCGCGCACGGCAGCCGAGGACATAACGCGGCTGCTGCGCAAATACGGCAGGCGGCCGCTCGGACTTGAACCGGCTCACCGCCCCATTACGGGCAAAAAGCTGCCGCAGGGCTTCCGCTCGCAGATAAGGGCGATATTGCAGGACACCTACTTTGTGCTGCCCAAGCCCGAAAAGTACGAGGAGAGCTACCGCGCGGTCGAGGACATTCTGACCAGGCTTTTCAGCGAAAGCTACGAGATAAGCGCCGACTTTGTTGAGGCAAAAAGCGCCGCGGTGGTTGCAAGCATTATTTTAGACGAGGTTCGGGAGGGCAACGCATGATAAACAGCATTTATCTGGACAACATTATAAAAACGGCTCTTTTAGAGGACATCAATTACATTGACGCCGCCACGGACTGCCTGATAGACAGCGAGCAGGTGAACACCGCGCGGTTTCTTGCCAAGGACGACGGCGTGCTGTGCGGCATAGACGCCGCCCTGCGCGTGTTTGAGCTTTTGCAGCCGCAGGGCTTTGAGGCAGAGGTGTATAAGCACGACGGCGACGTGCTGGAGAAGGGCGATATTATAGCCGAAATAAAGGGCAAAACGACCGCGCTGCTAAAGGGCGAACGCACCGCGCTGAACCTTATTCAGCACATGAGCGGAATAGCCACCGCCACCGCAAAAGCGGTAAAGCTTGTTGAGGGCACAAAGGCTTCCATTGCCGACACGCGCAAGACCCTGCCGGGGCTAAGACCCCTGCAAAAGTACGCCGTGACCGTGGGCGGAGGCAAAAACCACCGCTTTAACCTGTCGGACGCCGCCATGCTCAAGGACAACCACGTTGACGCGGGCGGAGGCATAGCCGAGGCTGTGGCAAAGCTCAAAAAAAAGCTGGGTCACATGACCAAAATCGAGCTTGAGGTGCGCAGCCTTGACGAGCTGGGACAGGCTCTTGAGGCAGGCGTTGACGTTATTATGCTCGACAACATGGACTGCGAAACCATGCGCGAGGCGGTTGAGATAACCGCAGGCAGGGCGCTTTTGGAGGCGAGCGGAGGAATAACCGCCGAAACCATACGCGAGATCGCCGAAACCGGCGTTGACATAATCTCGATGGGCGCGCTTACCCACTCGGTAAAGGCGTTTGACATTTCACTTAAAATAGTAAGCTGAAAACCGGCTTAACTCATATTATCGGAGGTAATCAACATGATAAAAGTAGGTATATTGGGCTACGGTAACCTCGGCAGAGGCGTTGAGGCAGCCATAAAGAAGAACAGCGACATGGAGCTTGCCGCGGTATATACGCGCCGCGACCCCGCCTCGCTCACCATCAAGACCGAGGGTGTGCCCGTAAAGAGCACCGCCGACCTTGACACGGGAAAGGAAGACATAGACGTGCTGGTGATCTGCGGAGGCAGCGCCACCGATCTGCCCGAAATGACCCCCAAATACGCGGCGATGTACAATGTTATCGACTCCTTTGACACCCACGCAAGGGTTCCCGAGCACTTTGCAAACGTAGATGCGGCTTCCAAGGCCGCCGGCAAGGTGGGAGTTATCTCCTGCGGCTGGGATCCCGGAATGTTCTCGCTGAGCAGAGTATATGCATCGGCTGTGCTTCCCGACGGACAGGACTACACCTTCTGGGGCAAGGGCGTTAGCCAGGGACACTCCGACGCTGTAAGAAGAATAGAGGGCGTGCTTGACTGCCGCCAATACACGGTGCCCGTTCCCGCGGCTCTCGACAGCGTGAGAAACGGCGAGAACCCCAAGCTTACCACCCGTCAGAAGCACACCAGAGAGTGCTTTGTGGTTGCCGAGGAAGGCGCCGACCTCGCACGCATAGAGAACGAGATAAAGACCATGCCCAACTACTTTGCCGATTACGACACCACGGTGAATTTCATCTCTGCCGAGGAAATGAAGGCGAACCACAGCGGCCTGCCCCACGGCGGCTCGGTGATCTACTCGGGAACCACCTCGCAGGGCACAAAGCACGTTATAGAATACAGCCTTAAGCTTGACTCGAACCCCGAATTTACCGGCTCTGTGCTTATTGCCTGCGCAAGAGCGGCGGCAAGGCTGAACGCCGAGGGCAAAAGCGGCGCAATGACCCTGTTTGACATAGCTCCCGCCTACCTTTGCAGGCAGACCGGCGAAGAGCTGCGAGCACATTTGCTGTAATAATATCTTAAAATAACACTGAACGAAAGGAGGAAACCGAAATGAAATACATCTGTGAGCCCTGCGGCTGGGTTTATGATCCCGCAGAGGGCGACGCCGACGGCGGCATCGCTCCCGGCACCGCGTTTGAGGACATTCCCGACGATTGGAGCTGCCCTGTTTGCGGCGCTTCCAAGGAAGACTTTGTTCCCTACGAGGAGTGAGTATTTTACCATCAAACAAGGCGGACAGCTTTTGCTGCCCGCCCTTTTCTTTTGGCTTATCAACCGATGATCTCTTTTATTTTTGCCTCTGCCGCAACGGCGTCCGCCTTGCCGCGGCTGTTTTTCATAACGTTGCCCACAAGCGCCTTGATCGCCTTTTCCTTGCCGCTTTTGTAGTCGTCAACCGCTTTGGGATTGCCCGCGACGGCGTCCCGGCAAAGCTTGAGCAGCGCGGCGTCGTCTATTCCGCCCATGTCGCTTTCGCTTATAAATTCAAGCGCGCCCTTGCCGCTGTCGAGCATTTTTTCAAGCGTCGATTTGGCAAGGTTGTTGCGAATCTTGCCGCTGTCAAGCAGCTTTACAAGCTCGTTTAACTGAGCGGGCGAGGTGGGTATATCGAACACTTCCTTGTCCGCCTCGGTTTCGGTGCGGCGGAAGATCTGACCGATAATGAAGTTTGAAACCGTCTTTGCCGATTTTACGCCCTTGCACGCCTCGTCAAAATACTCGCTGACGTTTCTGTACTTGGTCAGCAGCTGCGCGTCCTTTTCGGGCAGCCCCAGCTCGTCGATGTATCTTCTGCACTTGTCGGCAGGCAGCTCGGGCAGCTCGGCTCTCAGCTGCTCCACCTCCTCGCGCGAGGTGACTATGGTAACAAGGTCGGGATCGCGGAAATAGCGGTAGTCGTGGGCGTCCTCCTTGCTGCGCATAGATGAGGTAGTGCCCGTGGCGTCGTCATAGCGCAGGGTCTCCTGAACCACCTTGCCGCCGCTTTCAAGCAGGTCGGTCTGGCGGTCAAACTCATACTCCATAGCCTTTGCTATGTTGTTTATAGAGTTCATGTTCTTTATCTCGGTGCGTGTGCCGAAGGCTTCGCTGCCCACGGGGCGAACCGAAATGTTGACGTCGCAGCGCATTGATCCCTCCTGCATTTTGCAGTCGGATATGCCGATATAGCGCATTACCTGCTGCAAACGCTCAACATATTCCTTAGCCTCATCTACGGAGCGGATGTCGGGCTCGGACACTATCTCGATAAGCGGAACGCCGCCGCGGTTGTAGTCAACATAGGTGTCGCCGTGCTGATGGATAAGCTTGCCGGCGTCCTCCTCTATGTGGATGTGGTGCAGGCGGATCCTTCTTCCGTTTGAAAGCTCGATGTAGCCGCCGATGATGAGCGGAGCGTAGAGCTGGCTGATCTGATACGCCTTTGACAGGTCGGGATAGCAGTAGTTTTTTCTGTCCATTTTGGCTATCTCCGCTATTTCGCCGTGAACCGCAAGTCCTGCCTTTATGGCAAAGCGCACCACCTCGCGGTTTAGCACGGGCAGAGTGCCGGGCAGTCCTATGCACACGGGGCAGCAATGGGTGTTGGGCTCGCCGCCGAACTGCGTGGTGCAGCCGCAGAATATTTTTGTTTTTGTTGCAAGCTCTATGTGGGTTTCAAAACCCGAGACAAGTTCGTATTTCACAGCTTTACACCCCACTTTGTATCGGTAAATTTCTCGGGAGCCGCCTGCTGATACATGTAGGCGGCGTTGAGTATCTGCGCCTCGCCGAAGCTTTTGCCGATAAGCTGCATGCCTATGGGCATACCCTTTGCGTTGAAGCCGCAGGGAATTGAAACACCGGGAAGTCCCGCTATGTTGACGGGCACGGTGCAGATGTCGGTCAGATATGTTTCAACCGGGTCGCTCACCGCATGACCCTTTTCAAAAGCCGTCATGGGCACGGTGGGCGCAAGTATGACGTCGCACTTTTCAAACGCGCCGTTGAAGGCGGCGATTATGGTGCCGCGCAGGTCGGTAGCCTTTTTGTAGTAGGCGTCATAGTAGCCTGCCGAAAGCACATAGGTGCCCAGCAGTATCCTGCGCTTTACCTCCTCGCCGAAGCCCTCGCTGCGGGTGCGGCAAATCATGTCGTGAGTTCCGGTGTAGTGAGCGGTTTTGTAGCCGTAGCGTATTCCGTCGTAGCGTCCGAGGTTTGAGGAAGCCTCTGCGCAGGCGATTATATAATACACGGGCAGAGCGAATTTGAGCACGGGCAGGTCAAAATAAACTATCTCTGCGCCGAGTGACTTGTAAACCTCAGCGGCAGTTTCTACAGCCTTTCTGACATCCTCGCGCACACCGTCAAGATATTCTCTTGCGATACCTATTTTCATTCCCTTTATGTCATTTCTGAGAGTGTCGCATACGGGAGCGCCCTTTCTGCCCTGTGAGGTAGAGTCCATTGTGTCGTACTCGGAAACAGCGTCAAAAACTATAGCTGCATCTTCAACACTTGTGGTAACAGGACCTATCTGGTCAAAGCTTGATGCATAGGCGATAAGTCCGTAACG
>CADBWP010000041.1:0-450 GCA_902798365.1 uncultured Ruminococcus sp. | reverse complement strand
GCCGTATGTTGGCTTGAGTCCTACTATTCCGCAGAAGCTTGCAGGCTGGCGTATAGAACCGCCTGTATCCGAGCCAAGACCGTAAACCGCTATATTTCCGCCGACTGCCGAGGCAGCACCGCCTGAGCTTCCGCCGGCAACGTGGTTTATATTATGCGGATTTTTAGCGCCGCCGAAATATGATGTTTCACACGATGAACCCATAGCGAATTCATCCATGTTTGTCTTTCCCAGGAGAACTGCATTCTGAGCCTTGAGTATCTTCCACACTGTAGCGTCATATATCGGAACATAGTCCTCAAGTATTTTCGAGCAGCATGTTGTGCGTATGCCGTCGGTGGAGATATTGTCTTTCAGAGTCATTGGTATGCCCTCTAACAGACCTATGCTCTCATTCTTTGATATCTTTTCGTCTACCTTATCAGCTGTTTTCAGCGCTTCTTCTGGAGT
>CADBWP010000040.1:18513-30613 GCA_902798365.1 uncultured Ruminococcus sp. | reverse complement strand
GGTAATCGTAGTGACAGCCCTTTTTCTTTAAACTAAAACAAACAGGCAGATGGTTTTTACGTAAAACCCTTCTGCCTGTTTTTGCGTATTTTATATTTGCAAATCCTTATCCTCCACTATCTCATTGTAAGCCGTCACCGCCGCGTCGTCGTCCATGTTGCAGGTCAGCACGTAAAACCGCGTTATCTTAAGAAGCGCCTCGAGGTTTTTAAGCATTTTGTCCGCCGTGGCGGCATCTACCATGTGCACCGTCTGAAAATACAGCCGCCTTATTATCTCCTTGCTGTCGGGCACGCGAACGCTGTTTTGCTCTCCCCTGTCCAAAAAAACTATCGCCCGCAGCGGCACGGTCTCGTTGTTCGCTATGCCGCTGCCGCCGTCAAAGGGCGTGCCGCAGCACAGCGCGCCGTCGGCGCACAGCTTTACCACGGGCTTGTCGTCGTTGAGAATGTGCACCGCGTCGCCGAACACCTTAAGCCAGAGCCGCGTGTGGGTGCTCTTGCCCACGCCCGAATCTGCCGAAAAAAGATAGGCTCCGCCACCGCACACCAGCGCCGAGGAATGTACAAGCATTGTGCCGAAGGGGATAGCCTTGCGGTTAAACTCCACGCTGAAGGCAAAGTTCTCCATCTGCTCCCGGGTAACGCCCTCGGCGGCGCGCTTCATAAGGTCGTCAAGATAAGCGTCGCTCACGCTCAGGGTGATGTCGGCAGTACGTTCGCCCGTGTAAATAAACGGCTTGCAAAGCCTTTTTGTGGTTTCAAATTTTGGTTCGAGCTCGGTAACAAGCCCTGCTATCAACAGCTTCATATAATTCTCCGTAACAGTTATTGGTATCAGTATAGCATTAATCCGTGCGCGATTCAACACATATCGGGATTTTTGCCGTTTTATCTTGGGCAACACCGCACAATTCAAGGCGCACGGCTTGCTTGAATATTGTTCCGTCAGCTTGCCCAAAATCTCGGCAAGGCGACAGCCTTACCGAGATTTATTTGTACAACCTGACGAAAAATCTTACTGTGCAATCCGCACACCTGAATTATGCGGTATTGCCCTTGTATTACTGTACAATTTTAAATCTTTTAAGCAACACAATAATCGGCATAAGGTAAGACTTGCGCAAAAGCATTGACAAGGCGCCGACCGATAATATATAATGGTCTCGGATACAAAAAATGTCGAAAAACCGCACAGCAAAGCGGTTAAGGAGAGTTTTTTATGAAATACAGGCTGTGGATACCCTGCCTTGCGGTGTTTTTGTCCTCCGTGCTGGCAGTTATAATACTCGGCTCGTGCTCGGGCGGAAACCCGGTCACGGTAAGCATAGTTGACGGCGGCTCGGCAATGCTTGTAAAGGGCACCGACGCAATGACCGTGCAAAGGCTGATTGATCAGGCGGGACTGTCTCTTCGTGACAATGACGTGGTGACCCCCGACCGCAACACAAAATGGCGCGACGCAAAGGCGGACGCCATAACCATCGACCGCTGCGTCAGGGTGACTGTCTCGGACGGCGCAAGCGAGAAAACAGTAGATTTGGCAGGCGGCACCGTTTCGGACGCCGTTGAAGCGGCAGGCTTTGCCGGCAAGCCCTACAAGTGCGACGCCGACTACTCGGCAGAGCTGACCGACGGCATGACTATACGCCTGAGCGTGATCACCGACGGGCTTGTTCAGAACGGCAATACCGGAATGTTCCTTAAGGGCGGCGAGCCTCAGAAGGACGGCATTGTGGGCAGCGAAGCCGACGGCTATTACTACGCCGACAAGGACGGAAACATCGACCTGGGCTACTGCGACGGAATAAACGTTGACGGCGAGGACTGGGCCGTTATCGACGGCAAGGCGACAAAGGTGCAAAGCGAGGCGGACAAGACCCTGTTTGCCGCGTGTCAGGCTGTGGCTGCGTGCACCGACAGCAGCATGACAAAGGACGAAAAGCTAAAGGCAGGCTACGATTACATACAGAAGAACTACCTTGAGGGCGTGCTTCCCAATCCGCCCTACCGCGAGCCCGACTGGCCGGTGGTGTGCGCCAACGACCTTTTTGTGCATGGCAAGGGCGACTGCTACAGCTATGGCGCGGCGTTTGCCTTTATGGGCAAGGCTATGGGCTTTGAGGAGGTATATGCCTGCAACAGCGGCGGTCACGGCTGGGCAGAGATCGACGGTCTTATATATGACCCCGAATGGAACCTGCACGGCAAAAACGGTCCCTACTTTGCCATAAGCTATGACGAGGACTCCGACATTGACTACCGCGAAGGTATCCGGGGCGGCTCGGAATGGATGCGCAAGAAGCTTTAAGTAAATAAACGAACGGTCGGAAGGCACGCGCTTTTCCGACCGTTGATTTTTTATATTTATGCAATGTTATATGTATCTTTTTGTAGGGGCGAGCATTGCTCGCCCGCGAACTATGAACCAAACGTTTCTGCCAGCAACCGGGCGAGTTTGCCTCTACACCCGCAACGGAAAGGTTCGTATATCACGAGCCGATATTGAGAAGCGGCTCAAGCGCCTCTATGAGCTCGCAGTCCTCCGAGAGCTCTGTTGTGCTGCCCTGCTTTATCAGGCTGTCGCTGTAGCGATAGTAGGCGTCGTAATAATCCGCGCAGGTCTGCCACTCCGCCCTTTGGCTTTCGCTGAGCTCACGCGGCACAAGGGCGTAGTTTTGCGCGAGATAGTCCGTAAGATAAGCCGTAAACTTCTTTTGACCATAGACGTTGAGGTGGTCGAGGTTGTAAAAGTCCGTTTCCTCGTCGAGCCCCGTCTGCTCAAAATCGCGCTCAAAGTTGAGATAGTCGTAGCCGTATTCCCTTACGATGTCGCCCACGGCGTTGCCGCGCTCAAAGCGCGAGAACGTGCGCCTCACAACTATGTGCGGAAAACGCGCGAATACAACATTGTCAAGTCCCTCGCTTTTGCAGTAACCGAGAAGGTCGCGCAGACCCTTTTCCTCGGTTTGGGTGAGGGGCTGCTTGCTGTCGCCCGACTGCGCGAGCATACTGTTCATGGAGCGTTGGGTGTTTTTGAACACGGCGGTTTCGTTGAGCACGCCCTTAAGGCAGCCGTAGCCGCGCATTTTGTCCTGCCAGACGGTTTTCTGATACTTCATTTCCGACGGAAAGTCGCTCCACACGTCGTGGTACTTGGCAAAGGGAACAAGGTATTCAAGGCGGTTTTCGGTCACGTTTTCGCTTATCCACTCAAGCTTTGTCAGGTCGAGCGGCACGTTGTCGGCGTAATTGCGAAGGTTTGCCTCCTTGGTGACCTCCTCCTCGTCGCCGTAAAGAGCGCCGTTGAGCTCTATCACTATCAGCGACGGGCTCTGGCGGCTGAGAATGTTTTTAAGCTGCGCCTTATAGTTCAGTATGGAATTTGCCTGCGTGGCAAACAGATAGCCCGTGACGCCGCTGCGCTCGTAGGCATAGCCGGGGGCGATGTCGGAATAAACCTCGCTCGCGCCCAGATACACCACGTCAAGCGAGTTTTCGTCCTCGTCGTAAAAGCCCTTTATGCGCTGGCGGTTGTGGTCGGCATGGCACAGCAGGTGCTCCTGAAGCAGTCCTACGGTGACGGCGACCGCCGCCAAAAGGCACGCGAGCTTGATTGTTCGCAGAAGATTGGTTTTCATAGCGTGAACTCTCCGGTCATGGTGGAAAATAAAAGAAAACAGGGAACGCGCCGCGCCCCCTGTGGAATGTTGAGGTAAGGCTGACGCCTTGCCGAGATTTTTTGGGCAGGCTGACGGAACAATATTCAAGCAAGCCGTGCGCCGTGAATTGTGCGGTGTTGCCTTTATACGTCGTAGTAATAGTCGATTTCCTTGACGGCGTCGTTTTCGATGAAGAACTGCAGCGACTTGCCGTCGCCTGCGTCATAAGCGTAGTACATGCCTACCTTGCGATAGCCGTCGCCGTAGGTCTGAGTGACCTTGTCGGCGCTGTCGCCCACCTGAATGCCCTTTGAGGTTGCGATGCCCTCGGTGTTTACAGCCACCTCAAGCACGCGGTCCTTGCCGTCGAGCGGATAGGTGTTGAGCACAAAGCCGTCGTAGGTGTAGGTTTTGTCGTCGCCCTCGCCGTGGCAGCTGAGCTGCGACTCAACGCTGAGATAATCGCCCAGAGCGGCAACTGCCTCGTCGGCGTCGCTGTTGAGCTCTACCTTTACGCCGTTTGAAACGAACACTACGTCGTCGGCGGTGATCGAAGCGGAAGCCGCAGCCTTGGAATCCGCGCTCTCGGCGGCAGACGTTGCGGTCTGTGCCTGAGAAGCGGAGTCGGAGCCGCCGCAGCCTGCAAGCGAGCCGATTGAGGCGAACGCCATCAATGCCGAAGCAAGTATGATTACCGATTTTTTCATATTATTCCTCCCAAATCTTTTATCCATAATATAATACCCTACTTTCGACAAAAATTCAAGGGTTTCGGCAAAATTCGCCGCGAAACGTGTATTGCAGGTGTCGTCGGTGCGTTAAGGCAATACCGCATAATTCAGCGAGGTAAGGCTGTCGCCTTGCCGAGATTTTTTGGGCAAGCTGACGGAACAATATTCAAGCAAGCCGTGCGCCTTGAATTGTGCGGTGTTGCCTTAAAGCTCCTCCATCATTTTCTTTTTCTCGCCGAAGATCTCCATATTTATCGCCTGAACGCGCCTTACCTCGTCCTCGGCGTCCAAAAACGCCTTTACCACCATGGGGTCAAAGTGAGAGCCCGAGCCCTCGCGTATAATGTCGAGCGCCTGCTCTATGGTGAACGGCTCCTTGTAGCTGCGGCGCGAAACAAGCGCGTCAAACACGTCGGCAACCGCCATTACGCGCGCCGAAAGCGGAATATCCTCTCCTGCAAGCCCGTTGGGATAGCCCGTGCCGTTCCACTTTTCGTGATGATACGACGCAAGGTTTTTCGCCTCGGTAAGATACTGCGTGTCGCCGTCAACTATGTTGATAGCCTTGTCGATTATTTCGCCGCCGGCTGTGGTGTGGTGCTGAATGATTTTGAACTCATCATCGGTAAGCCTGCCCGGCTTGTTGAGTATGGTGTCGGGAACCGCGATTTTGCCCACGTCATGCAGGGGCGCGGAGCTTACAACCTCGCTTATAAATTCCTCGGTGAGCCTGTCGGCGTAAATGCCCTCCTCCTTCATCTTCCGCATGATAAGATCGGCGTATGCGGCGGTTTTGCGCACATGGTCGCCCGTGCACTTGTCGCGGTTTTCAACCATGTCGGCAAGCACCATTATAAGGCCGTTTTGCAGCTTGGATATCTGCGCGCTCTTTTCGTGCACCTGGTCGATGTACTTTACGGTGTCGGAGGCTGTCTTACGGTAGGCGTGATACATTTTTTCTATTTCGTCGCCCGTGCTTATGTCGAGGTTCTCTATCATTTTTATGCTTTCCTCACGCGTCTGAGCGGTGTCGTAGCTGAACTGCTGAACCGCGTCGGTGAGCTTGTTGAGCGGCTTTATTATCCTGCTTTCCGCCATCCACACGGCATAGGTGCGTATAAGAATGAGGAAGCCGATAAAAATGGAGATGATCCTTGACAGGAACGAAAACTCCTCGGATCTGAGTCTGTCCATCGACATGTCGGTGCCCACATAGCACAGGGTCTTGCCGCTGTCGTCGCGCACGGGGCGATATACCGAAAGCACCCAGCCGTAGGTGTCGTCGCTTATGTCAACGGGGATCTCCTCTCCCCTGAGCAGCTCGTCAAGATACTTGGTTATGGTTTTGTCGTGCGGGATGACCTCGCCTGCGGCGTTTGCCCTGACGCCCTCGGTGTCAAGGTCAAAAATGACGCGGGTGCCGTCCTGCTCTATGCGATAAACATATATAAATTCTATTTCGGGAGATGATTCGCGCACCACCTCGAGCATGTTTTCAAATTCGTTGTAGCCCCCGGCGCTTCTGCCCTGCGCAAGATAGCTTTCAAGCTGCGACCTGTCAAGCCTGTCGGCGATCAGCTTTGAGGCGAATTTGCCGGTTTCGGCGTATTCGGCAACGGTCGCGGTGTGGTACTGCGCAAAGCAGGTGCCGATTGCCGAGACCGCAACAAGCGTGGTTGAGACGACCACAAGCAGGGTTATCTTAAGGCGCACCGACAGGCTGCGGTTTGCCTTGTCCGTTTTGTTGAGCACGGTGAGGAACGCCCACTTTTGCCGGCTGAGGCTGTCCTTTAGGGAGCGCGGCAATACAACGAATATCAGCAGCGCAAGCGCGGTGACTATCACCTTGTCGGCAATGTCTATCAAAAAGTTTGATATAAGGTTTGACGGCAGATAGCCCACGGGAACAATGCTGTTGATGGAGGCGGCAAAGTCGGCGGCAAAGCCCTCGCCGAAGCTGAAGCCGTAAATGAGCCATGTAAGCGCGCCTCCCATAACTCCGCCCAAAAAGGCAAAGGTGAGCACGGCGACGATGACCTGCGGAAAGCGCGTGAGCATTTTTTTGTCTGCAAAGTGAGACGCCGCAATGGCTATGAACACGCTGATGATGCAGTAGTATGTCGTGTCGGGGCTTGAGAATCCGCCGATGATGTTTGAGAAAAAGCCTACTGTTATGCAGGGAATGTAGCCGCCCAGCATAGCCGCAAGTATGGTGCCCGTGTTGTCTATGAAAAGCGGCGTGCCCAAAACGCCGTTGAGCGTCGTGCCCAGCACGTTGAGACCGATACCGACCGCTATAAGCAGCAGCAAGGTCATCAGCCCGGGCAGGCCCTTCTTTTTTCGGCAAGGCGACAGCCTTACCTCGATTTATTTGTACAACCTGACGAAAAATCTTACTGTGCAATCCGCACACCTGAATTATGCGGTATTGCCTTAAACGCTCAGGCGCAAAGCTGCGCAAGCGTGTCGCGCATGTCCAAAAGCTCGTTTAAAAGCGGCGCGTAGTCTGTTTGCGTGCGTGCTCGAAGCAGCTCGGTCATCTGCGACGCTTTTTCATACATGGGCGTGAGCGAAAGGTTGCCCAGCACGCCCTTAAGCGCGTGAGCCGCCTCGAACGCAGCGTCAAGATCGTTTTTGTCAAGTGCGGTTTTGAGTGCGTCAAAGGACTTTTCGGCGGGCGCCATCGCCACAAGCTTAAGATAAAGCGCCTCTGCGCCGTAGCAGCGCCTTAGTCCGTCGGCGGTGTCGGCGCCGAAGTTGTTCAGTTTTTCTATCGTGATCATTTTTTCTCTCCCGTTTTATAGTATATTTGGTTGCAGGGGTTTTGCAATGCCGCAACGACCCCTGCGAATTATCAGTCCATCAGCTCTTCAAGCGTCGCGTAGATCCTGTCGGGCTCCACGGGCTTGGCAAGGTGGGCGTTCATGCCCGCCTGAAGCGAGCGCTTCACGTCCTCGTCAAAGGCGTTGGCGGTAAGCGCTATTATGGGAACCGTTTTGGCGTCGGGGCGGTCGAGCGCGCGGATAGCGGCGGCTGCCTCAAGCCCGTCCATAACGGGCATCCTTATGTCCATAAGCACCGCGTCAAAGTGCCCGTGCGCGCTGTTTTTAAACAGCTCGAACGCGAGCCTTCCGTTTTCGGCATGCTCAACCTTCATTTCCCTCAAATAAAGAATCTGCTTTATTATTTCCGCATTTATGGGCATGTCCTCGGCGAGCAGCACGGTTTTGCCGGCAAGCTCAGCCTTATGCTTTTGCACGGTATGTCCGCCCGCATGCCTGAGCACGCGTTCAAGCTTGCCTGCCCTGTCCGCAGAGAACATGCTCTTTGACAAAAAGCTGTCTGCGCCGGCGGCAAGCGCCTCGTCAAAAACGTCGTCGCGGTTGTAGGCGGTAAGCATGATAATGCGGGTCTCGTCCGCAAAGCGCCTGCGTATCTCGCGCGTTAGCTCCAAGCCGCTGAAGCCCGGCATTTTCCAGTCGATAAGCGCCAGATGATAAGGCTCCTGCTTGGCGTGGCACACGCCTATCATGTTGAGCGCCTCGGCGCCCGACTCCGCGGTATCTGCCGCTATGCCCATTTCCTCAAGCTCGGCTTTTTCATACTCCAGGGCTATGGGGTCGTCGTCAACGATAAGCACGCGAAGGCTTTCGGGGTCTAAATCCGCCGGTGTGTCCGTTTGGTGCGAGTCGCTGTTTTTAAGGGTGAGGGTGACCGTAAACTCGGTGCCCTCGCCTTTTTTTGAGCTCACCGTTATCTCGCCGTTCATCATTTCGACCAGATTTTTGGTGATCGCCATTCCCAGTCCCGTGCTGCCGTATTTGCTTCTGTGGCTTGAATCCTCCTGGGTGAACGGCTCGAATATCCGCGGCAGAAACTCGGGGTCTATTCCTATGCCCGTGTCGCGCACCGAAAACCTGAACATCGACTGGTTGTTGAAGGCGGCGGTCTTTTGAACGGTGAAGGTTATTGTTCCGGGCGCGTCGGTGAATTTTACGGCGTTGCCCAGTATATTGATTATAACCTGCTTTAGCTTGGTGTCGTCGCCGAAATAGCGGCCGTGAACGTCCTCGCCGATAACGCTTTTATATCCCAGACCCTTGTCGCCGCATTGGGGCTGGACAATGGCGCTTATCTGCTCAAGAATATCGTCCATTGAGAACTCTTCCTTGTGCAGGCTGATTTTGCCTGATTCTATGCGGCTGATGTCGAGGATATCGTTGATTATCGAAAGCAGGTGCTCCGCGCTTTCGCCTATTTTGACAAGATACGCGCGGGTCTGCTCGGACAGGCTGTCGTCCTTAAGGGCGATGCTGTCCAGACCGATGATGGCGTTCATGGGCGTGCGTATCTCGTGGCTCATGTTTGACAAAAAGGTGGTTTTTGCAATGTTTGCGTGCTTCGCCTCCTTAAGGGCGTCGGCGAGTATCTCGCTGCGCTCGCGCTCGCGGCACAGAACGTCGGTAACGTCGGATTTGAGCAGAAGGAAAAACCTTGTGTCGATATCGACGGCGTAAAAGGTGAAGCGCTTGTTGTATATTTCGCCGTCTATTTTGCAGGTCATGTTGACGGTGTAGGATTCGTCCCTTTTAAGGCGATCGGCGATGACGTCCGTGTCGAGCGCGCGTTCAAGCTCGTGGATGTCGTGAATGGTTCCGTCGGCCGCAGGAAGCACCTGACCGCAGATGTAGTCGTAGTATTTTCCGCTGCGGCTTTTGGGGAAAATGCTGCCGCCGCCTATGCTTTTGGCGTCGCCGATAACCACGCTGTAGTTGTCGCCTACTATGTAGGTGACCATGTCATACTGCTGCGCCAGCACCTTTTCGTTGAGTATTTCGGACACCTTTTGGTTGTTGTATTCGGTTTCGGTGCAAAACAGTATGGGCTCGCCGCTTTCGGGGTCATTGGCGACCGAGCGAGTGAATTTTACAAAGCATTGCCTGCCGGACGCGCGCCTGCAATAGGCGGCAAGCTCCGCCGGCGGCTCACCCTTGTAAAAGCGATCCATAAGCACATCGCGGCGGAACGTTTCGATAAACCGTTCTCTGTCGCCGGCCACAAGGAAGCTGTCCAGACGCTCGCGCTCACAGTCCTCAAAGCTGTTGCCCGCAAGGTCGGAGCCGTACGTATCTCCGCCCGCCGCGTACTCTATTTTGCCCGTGGCAAGGTTGGCGCGATACACGGCAAGGCTGCCGCTCTCCGCCTCGGCAAGCTGCTCGGTCATTGCGGCATAAACGCTTGTGCGGCGCAGGCTTTCCTGCTGTGAAAGATACTTTTCGGTTATGTCGCTTATAAACACGTAATACACGTCGCCGTAGCCCGGAAACTGGGCAAAGTGACCGAAGTCCTCCACCCTGCGAACCGCGCCGTCGCGGCGGATGATGCGGTATTCTATGTAGTCAATGTTGCGGTGGGAGCTGTCCGAAATCTGAGCCTTTATGGCTTTGTCTATCTCGTCGTAGTCGTCGGGGTGAACCATTCCGCGAAAGGTAAAGCCCGTAAGCTCCCTGAACTGCTCAATATTTTCACAGCCGTACATGCGCAGCACGGCGTTGTTTATTTTTACAATCTCGGTTTTTTCGTCGGCTCTGTAGATGAAAAAGCCTCCGGGCAGCCGCTCGCCCATCCACTCAATGGCGGCGGGCATAAGACCGCTTTGAAACAGCTCGTCTGTTTTAGGCATAGTTTATTCTCCGTTGATAAGTAATTAAAGGCAATACCGCATAATTCAAGGCGCACGGCTTGCTTGAATATTGTTCCGTCAGCTTGCCCAAAAATCTCGGCAAGGCGACAGCCTTACCTCGATTTATTTGTACAACCTGACGAAAAATCTTACTGTGCAATCCGCACACCTGAATTATGCGGTGTTGCCTAAAGCCTGTCCGTCTCGGCAAAGCCCTCGGAGGCGGAATAGCTCATGTTGTGCGGAAATTTTGCAAGGGTGTCGGACGGATCGATCATTCCGAATTTCACCTTTGAAAGCGTGTCGCGGTCAAAGTTTGCCGACAGCACGGTTTTGCCGCCGATCATGGCGTGCACAAAGGTGCGGTTTACGGGCAGCAGGGCGAACATGTCGCGCGCTATGCGTATGCTGAGGCTGCACACAAAGTCCTGAAGCAGGTCGTTGAACTGAAAACGGTTCATGGAATCCTTGGCGTCTTCCAAAAGCTCCTCGTTAAGCTCAAATTCGACCTCCATTTTGCCGGGGCTGTCGGTACCGAACTGAAATTCGGAGCCGTACTCCAGCAGATCGTCAAGGGGGTTCACCTCGTAAATCAGCCTTAGATAGGCGTCGAGGTCGCCGCCGATTATCTCGGGCGCAACCGAATGGTAGTACGCCCACATATCCTGATTGCAGGACTCGTCGGGCGCTGTGGGCGAGGACATTATCTCGCCCCAGTCTATGGTGTCGTCGGCGGTTTTGTGAATAGACTTAAGCGCCGCCGCGTCGATCTGCCTTGCCGGGGTCTGCCGCTGTGCCGGCTGAGCCGCGGCGTCGCGCACAAAATCGCGCACCTGCACCACCGCCTCCTTTACCGGCTCTCCGAGGGGCTCTGCCGCAGCTGCCGCAGCGGTCGCCGCCTTGGTCTGCTCCTTTGCCTTGGTTGTCTTTTCGGTCTTTTTTTCGGTCTTTTTCTCGGTTTTTTTATCTTCCTTTTTTTCGTTCTTCTTGTTGCCGAAAACCTTCTTTTTATTCGTGTAATAAAGCCCCGTGCCGGGAATGCTTATGGTCGTGGTGGTCTGACCCTTTGTGTTTATGCTTTTGCGAAAGCCGGGCACGCCTGCGCTGACGCCCACGCCGCCCTTGCTTAAATTGAGCTTTACGCCGGGAAGTATCGAAATGCTTTTTCTGAAATTAAGTCCCATTGTTCGGTTCCTCCTGTTGTCTTTTTCCGCATATAGCCATTAAAATTATACATTATTACTCAAAAAAATTCAACACCTTTATGGCAGTTTTGCACGATATGCGAGGTTTTTTTGCAAAATAATTGCCGTTTTTTGTCCCTCACAGCCCGTTAGTTATTGCTTTTTCCGTAAAAACGTGCTATACTGTTGTGTGTATCGGCATTACCTACAAATCTTTTATGTTTGTTGATAATATTGCCGACAAAACGCTATCGTCAGGAGGAATTAACGTGAAAAAAATGAAAAAGCTGTTGGCTGTCGCTTTAGCGGCGATAATCGCCCTTAGCGTATTGGCTGTCGCGCCCGTGTCCGCGTCGGCGGCAGGCGACGGTAACGGCGAGGCTGTCGGCGACGGCTCGACGATTTATTTCAAGGTCGGCAACTCCGGCTGGAGAAACTACGAGTTTATCACTATCTTTATTTATGAAAAAAATTCAGGCGACATGCTTATTACATGGGGCTCCAAGAAGGGCAGAATGGAAGACATGGGCGACGGCGCCACATATTCCTTTGACCTTGCAGCGGCCGGAATTACACTTGATTCCGGCAAAAACTATGCCTGTAGCTTCACAGCCGACTGGAAACAAGAGACCTGCGACCTCATGATAAGCCGTGCGTGCTACGGCGATACGGCTGTTGCCCAGGCAGAAAAGATAGAGAACTATGTTGACTCCAACAAAAAGAGTAACAAGGTAAGATGGACACATACCACATCCCATGGTATCCCCAAGTGCATCACCTCCATCGGCAACGTTATCGGCGACACCTTCTGGCCGGACGAGAACGCTTATGACATGCTCGT
>CADBWP010000040.1:0-18493 GCA_902798365.1 uncultured Ruminococcus sp. | reverse complement strand
ATGCTCGTTCATTTCCTCAAATCCCCCGGTCGGGACGGCTTTGAGATCGTCAAGCGGTTTAGATCCGAAATGACCGATCAGCAGCTCATCGACAGCGTTGGTTCCGAGCTCGGTCTCGGTCAGGATGACATTGCCAAGGCGGTGGCAGAGGCAAAGAGATCGGGTGTTGACATCAACTATTCGTCATCTACCGGCGGTTCTTCCGTTCCCGCACAGGCAAGCACTACACGTCCCGGCACGCCTGTAATAACAAGCGTGACATATAACGGCAGCAGCAATACGGTAAGCTGGAGCAAGACCGGCAACGCCACATGCTACCGCGTTGCAAGCAAAAAGACGGGGGATTCCGGCTACCGCTACTATATAACCACAAGCAGGTCGTTCACCGAGAACAACGTAACAGGCGGCGTGCAGTACGCCTATCAGGTGCAGGCAATAAACGACGGCGTTGAGGGCAGCTATTCTTCAACGCGCACGATCTATACACTTTTAAAGCCGAATCTTACCCTGTCCAACAAATCAAACGGCATACGCGCCGAATGGCAGAAGATCCCCGGCGCAACAAAATACCGCGTTTTTTACAAGAGCGAGCTGCAAAGCAGCTGGTCTTACACCGATACGCTCAATGAGTATTTTCCGCTTCTGAACACCGTGCAAAACAGAAAGTATGCGTTTCAGGTGCTGCCCATCTACAGCGGCGGCAACGGCAACTACTCCGACGTGAAAAACATAATTTACAAAGCTCCCGGCACCGATGTTAAGCCCACGCTGACGTTATCCAACAAATCTAACGGAATCCGCGCGGAGTGGAACAAGATACCCGGCGCAAAAAAATACCGCGTATATTACAAAAGCGAGCTGCAAAGCGGCTGGTCTTACACCGATACACTCAATGAGTATTATCCGCTGCTCACGCGTTCCAGATTTATGCGGAATATGCAGGCGGCGGAGGCGTTTATTCCGACGTTAAAAACATCACGTTCAATGTTCCCTACGGCAACGTCAGACCCACTCTGACGGTTTCCAACAAGACAAACGGAATCCGCGCGGAGTGGAACTATTTCCCGGGCGCGATCTATTACACCGTCTATTACAGGGAATATAACAGCAAAACATGGTCGAGCGTTACCACTAAGAATACATATTATCCGTTACTTAACGTTCAAACCGGCAAGGCGTATTGCTTCCAGGTTCAGCCCGTGTTCAGCATGGGCAGCGGAGCTTATTCCGATGTTAAGACCATAATTTTCAACGACGTCACCAAGGTGAAGCCGATGGTAACGGTCAACACCCGATGGAACGGCATTGCCGTGGCTTGGGACGCGGTTCCGGGCGCGACGGGCTACAGGGTATTTTACCGCAAGAGCAGCGAAAGTAACTGGAAAAGCGCCGATACTCAAAACACCTATTATGCATATCTCAATGTTGAAAACTACCGGGAATACGCATTTCAGGTGCAGGCGTTATTCAGCGGTCAGGGCGGCGCTTATTCGTCGGTTATGTACATCGAGTTCTGTCCTGCCGAGGATTACGGAACAGCGATCTCGGCTTCAAAGAGCAGCTCGGGCGTAACTGTAAAATGGAACCCCGTCAGCGGAGCTAAGGGATACCGTATTTGGTATTATGATGAAGACAACGATTACGATGATGAATTTGACATTTACAGCACCTCAATAACCTCATATTTCTTCACGAGCGATCAGTTGGACAAAGGTCATTATTACATCTTCTCTGTTTGCCCGATATTCAACAACAGCTACTGGGGCGACTACGAGGGCGAATGGTCGGCTGAGGAAATGGTGTATTTTAACTAAGTAAATTCAAAAAACAACAATCGCGCAGGCGGAGGCATATCCGTCTGCGCGATTTATCCTGACTTAAAAAATAAAACTTACATCGGTGCGTTCATTGTCGAAATGCATTTGGTGGTGCAGTTTTCGGCGCAGGCGGCAAAGTCCGGGCAGTCCTTACACTTGCCGTAGTCGATGGCCGCCACGTTGTCGCTCACCTTTATTGCTCCGTTGGGGCAGACCTTTTCGCACTTTTTGCAGCCTATGCAGCCGGCGGAGCACGCCTTGCGCGTTACGGCGCCCTTGTCGCGGTTGCTGCACTTTACAACAGCCGCCTTGCGGTAGGGCACAAGCGAAATAAGCCTGTTGGGACAGGTGCGCGTGCACAGTCCGCAGCCTATGCAGTCGGCAGAGCAAACCTCTGCCACGCCGTTTACCACGCTTATGGCGTTTTGCGGACAGACCGCAGCGCAGTCGCCGAAGCCCAGGCATCCGTATGAGCAGCTTCCCTTGCCGCCGAACATCAGCTTGGCGGCGGCGCAGCTCTCTATGCCGTGGTATTCGTACTTGTCCTGAGTGTGCTCGCAGTCGCCGCTGCAATGAACAACGGCTACCTGCTCCTCAACGTCCTCAAACTCAACGCCGAGTACCTCGCTCAGCTGCTTTGCCACCGAGTCGCCGCCCGGAATACACAGGTTGGCAGGGGTCTCGCTGCTTTCGCACAGCGCCTTTGCATAGCCGTCGCAGCCGGCAAAGCCGCACGCGCCGCAATTGGCGCCGGGCAGGCAGTCGCGCACGGCGGGAAAGCGCTCGTCCTCCTTTACCGCCATAAGCTTTGACGCTATGACCAGCATGGCGGCGCAGATAATGCCGATGATTACAACGGGGATAACCGCAATCAGAATCTCATTCATCCTACAGCACCTCCCTTAAGCCGGAAACATGTTCTCTATCACGCCGCCGAAGCCGAGGAATGACAGAGAGGTTATGGACGCCGCCACAAGCGTTATGGGCAGTCCCTTGAACGATTCGGGAATATCCGCGCCCTCAAGCTTTGAGCGCACGCCCGAGAACATAACCATTGCCAGGAAGAAGCCAAGTCCGCTGCCAAGCGAGTTCACCATTGCTTCAAGAAAGCTGTAGCCCTCGTCAATGTTGAGGATGGTAACGCCCAGCACCGCGCAGTTGGTGGTGATAAGCGGCAGATAAACGCCCAGCGACTTGTGCAGCGAGGGTATGTAGCGCTTTAGCACTATCTCTACAAGCTGTACCAGCGCGGCGATTACAAGTATAAACACGATGGTCTGCAAATAGCCCAGGTTGTTGGGGTCAAGCAGAAAATACTGTATCGGCCAGGTGACAGCCGTGGCTATTAGCATTACGAATATTACCGCAAGGCTCATGCCCGTGGCGGAGTCGAGCTTTTTGGAAACGCCCAGAAACGGGCAGATGCCCAAAAACCGCGACAGCACATAGTTGTTGATGAACACCGCTGAGAGCAGTATAACAATAAGCTTCGTCATTGTGCGCTCACCTCCGTGCCCTTACAGCCGCCGCTTGTCGCCATGCCGCATGCCGCAGCCTGCGGACAGCCTGCGCAGCCAAAGTCCTTTTTGCGCGGCTTGCTCTTGGCGAATTTGTTCATAGCGGCGATAAGCACGCCGAACACAAAGAAGCCGCCCGGAGCCATGGTGAGAATTGAAATTTTGTTGTCGATAAGTATAGGGATCTCAAAGCCCATAAAGGTGCCGTTACCGAATATCTCGCGTATGGTCGCCATAAGCGTAAGCGCCAGCGTAAAGCCCGCGCCCATGCCGACGGCGTCTATGGCGGAGTCGATGACGGTGTTTTTGTTGGCGAACATCTCGGCGCGTCCCAGAATTATGCAGTTGACCACTATAAGCGGAAGGAATATTCCCAGCGACCGGTCAAGCGCAGGGGCAAACGCCTTTACAAGCATTTGCACCATGGTAACAAAGCCTGCTATAAGCACGATGTAGCAGGGGATACGCACCTTGTCGGGGATTATCTTTCGCAGGGCGGAGATGACCACGTTGGAGCAGATAAGCACGACCGTAGCCGCCGCGCCCATGCCCAGCGCGTTCCACACGCTTGTTGAGGTGGCAAGGGTGGGGCAGGTGCCCAGGATCAGCACAAGCACGGGGTTTTCTTTTATAAGACCCTTGCTCAGATTTTGCAGCTTTGTCACTTACTCCGCCTCCTTTACTGTGTCATACGCCTCAAAGGCGGCTGTTATCGCCTTTTTGTACGCCTTTGAGGATATCGTCGCGCCCGTCACGGCGTCAACGCTGTCAAGCTCGTTTTCGCTTTTGCCCTCATACTGCTGTCGGTAGGGGCTTGCGTTATCCACAACGCGCGAGCCTATGCCGCTTGTTTCGCTGTGGGTCAGGGTTTGGGTGCTCTCTATGGTGCCGTCGCTCTTTATGCCGCAGATAAGATTGATGTTTCCGCCGTAGCCCTTTGTTGTCAGCATAAACACATATCCTGCGCCGTTGGTCGCGCGGTACGCCTCGGTAACGCCCTCGGGCAAATTCGTTTCTATCTGCTCAAACCCGTCCGCCTCGCTGAGCACCTCGGCTCTCGCTTTGGCGGCGTTTTCTTCCTCGGCTGCCTTGATAATGGGCGAGGTGACCGAGTTTACATAAGCCAGCAGAGCGGTTATAACCAGACAGATGGCGGCAAGCACCGCGATGGGCTTTATTATGTCCTTCATTTCAGAGCACCTCCTCCTATGGGCTTTTGCCTTGTCAGCCTGTCAATGTAGGGGGTGAGAATGTTCATTAAAAGTATCGAGAAGCTTACGCCCTCGGGGAAGTTGCCCCAGAAGCGTATAAGTATCGTGATAAGTCCGCAGCCCACGCCGAAGATTATTTTCCCGAGCTTGGTGGCGGGGGTGGAGGAATAGTCAGTCGCCATGAATATCGCGCCCAGCAGCAGACCGCCTGCCATAAGCTGGAACGGAACGTCCTTGCCGCAGATGAGCGACATTATTGCCACGGTGCCGATGAACGCAACGGGCGTGTGCCAGCTTATAACGCCGCGCACAAGCAGATACAGTCCGCCCAGAATAAGCGCCAGCGCACAGGTCTCGCCCAGACAGCCGCCGCGGTTGCCCAGGAACATGTCAAGGTAAGAGGGAAGCCCGTCGAGCTCGCCCTTTGCCGCCATAGCCAGCGGAGTTGCCGACGTGGTGGCGTCGGGCACAAGGTTGAACGCCTGCGGAGCCGCCCATGTGGTCATGGAGCCCGAAAAGGCGGTCATCAGTATTATTCTTGCTGTTATGGCAGGGTTGGCAAAGTTTTGACCTATTCCGCCGAAAAGCTGCTTTACAACAACTATGGCGATAACGCTGCCCAGCGACGCCTGCCACAGCGGTATGGTCACGGGCAGATTGAACGCCAGCAGCATGCCCGTTACAACGGCGGACAGATCGCTCACCGTGTTTTCTTTTTTGCATATCTTTTCAAAGCCCCACTCCGAGATCAGGCAGACCGCAACGCAGTCGGCGATAACGAGCAGGCTCCTCAGTCCGAAGATCAAAACCGAGGCTATCGCGGCAGGTATCAGCGCGATAATAACGTCGAGCATTATTTTTTGAGTGGTGCGCGGCGTGTGAAAGTGCGGCGACACCGTTGAGATCAGCTTGCTCATGCCTTGCCCTCCTTTTCCTTGGCGGCTTTTTGCGCGTTGTAATCCTTCAGCCTTGCCTTTGCCAGCTTGTTGGTCTGCACAAGCGGACGGTGCGCCGGGCAAACATAGGAGCAGCAGCCGCATTCCATGCACAGATCCACCATCAGCTCGCCCAGCTCGGCGGGCTCGTCCTTTTTGTACGCCCTCGCAATGGCTCTGGGGTCAAGGCGGAACGGGCAATGGCTCAGACACGCGCCGCAGTTTATGCAGGGGGTGGTTTTGGGCGGCGCAGCCTCGCGCGCGTCCATGGCGATTATCGCGTTGGTGTTTTTAAGAACGGGCGCGTCGAGCGAGGGCACGGCAATGCCCATCATGGGACCGCCGTAAAGCACCTTGGCAGGCTCCGTTTTAAAGCCGCCGGCGCTCTCTATTACGTCGCTTATCGAGGCTCCTATGGGAGCGATAACGTTTTTTGGTTCCTTTACCGCCGAGCCGTCAACCGTGATGCATTTTTCAACAAGCGGCATTCCCGTTTCAAGGTATTCGGCAATGAACGCAAGCGTGGTGACGTTGATAACTATAACGCCCACGTCAAGCGGAAGCGAGCCCTTGGGGATGATTTTGCCGATGGTGTTATACACAAGCACCTTTTCGCCGCCCTGCGGATAAATCGAGGGCAAAAGCTTAACCTCTACGCCGTCGGATTTTTCGGCGAGCTTTTTCATTCTGTCGGCAGAGTGAGGCTTGTTTTCCTCAATGCCGATGATAAAGCGCTTTACGCCCAGATATTTGCGCAGGTGCTCTATGCCCTTGAACACATATCCGATCTTTTCGCGCATAGTGCTTGTGTCCGAGGTTATGTACGGCTCGCACTCGGCGGCGTTTATTATCACCGCGTCTATGGCGTCAAGGTTTTTTACCGCGAGCTTGACATACGACGGAAAGCCCGCGCCGCCTAAGCCCACCGAGCCGCTGCTGCGCACCGCCGCGATAAAGCTGTCAAGATCGTTCACCTCTGGGGGCTTAACGTCCTCGCTCACGGTCTGTTCGCCGTCGGTCTCTATAACTACGCAGGCGCATTTGGAGCCCATAGCGGTCATCATTTCGTCGATTTTTGTCACCTTGCCCGACACGCTCGAGTGTATGGGCACCGAGATAAAGCCGTCGGGCTCGCCTATGAGCTGCCCAACCCGTACCTCGTCGCCGCGTTTTACCGTGGGCTTTGACGGCCGCCCTATGTGCATAGACATGGGTATAGTGACCGTCTTAGGCACGGGGATCCTCACGGGCGCGCAATGCGCGGTGTTCTTCTTGTGAGGTACCGTAATACCATGCAGTTTCATATCATTCCTCCGTATTTGCAATAAGGTCAAACCTGCTTGCTCAGAAGCTGTTGCCGGTTAATGCATGCTTGTGCGCCCGAAAGCGCATATATAATAATTTTATCACATTTCATACCGTCAACCAATATGCATTATGCAAAATTTATAGGTGTAAATTTTGTGTAATATGGCAAGCAGGGGCGTTTTGTCAAATTTATTTGCGGTTTTATGTTGCAATTGCAAAATGATTGTGGTATCATAAGATTTACGCGGCGTTCGCGCAAAGCGTTTAAACACGATTTTAAAGGCAATACCGCACAAAGCAAGCCGTGCGCCTTGATTTGTGCGGTGTTGCCTAAAGGAAACCGCATATGGAAACGACATTGGAATTTCGTCCCGAGGATCATAGGGACGAGCTGAGAAACAATCTGATATTTTCGGGGCTGAGCGACAGCGAGATATTCGCCTTGCTTGAGCATTGCAGGCCGCGCTGCTTTTCGCTGACCGCTGGCGAGGTCATACACATCGAGCCGGGCTTCAGACACCGCCTGTGTCTGGTGCTGTCGGGCAATGTCATAGCGTATGCCATTGGCTATGACGGCGGCAAGACCATGCTCAACTCCGTCAAAGGCTCGGGGCAGATGGGCGCCATGCAGTTTACGGTCGATCAGTACAACACGGTGGTTGAGCTTACCGCCTCTGCCGACAGCCGCGCCATAATGATAGAGCCCGAAAAGCTGCTGATAGCCGACGAAAAGCTGGCGATTATTCAGCACAAGGCGCTGGTAAATCTTATGGCGTCGCAGCGGCAGCTGTTTTTTGACCTGTCCGACCACATCATCTGCCTGTCGCAGAAGAACGTGCGCGACAAAATACTGCGGTTTTTAAAGCTTCAAAGCGAAAGGGCGCGGTCTTATGAATTTGAGATCCCCTATTCGCGCGAGGAGCTCGCCATATATTTGGCGGTTGACCGCGCATCGCTGTCGCGTTCTCTGGGAGAGCTCAGGCGCGACGGAGTGATTGATTTCAGCAAAAACAGGTTCAAAATATTATCCACAAAGTATTTTGTTTATTGATATGAAGGGAATGTAATGACAAAAAAGACCTTTAAGCGGGCTTTTCACGACAGCCTGCCCATACTGGCAGGGTATCTTGCGCTGGGCATAGGCTACGGCGTGCTGCTGCAAAGCAAGGGCTACAGCTTTTGGTGGGCTATACTTATGAGCGTCACCATGTTTGCGGGCTCGGGTCAGTACGCCGGCGTTGACTTTATGGCGAGCGGCGCGTCGCTGCTCACCACGGCATTTATGACGCTTATCATAAACGCGCGGCACTTCTTTTACGGCTTTTCGCTGCTCGACAAATACAAGGGCGCAGGCGCTCTAAAGCCGTATATGATATTCGGCTTGACCGACGAAACCTACTCGCTGGTGTGCTCGGCAAAGCCGGAGGAGGGCGTAGATCAAAAAAAGTACTTCTTTTTCCTCACCGCCCTCAACCACTCCTACTGGATAACGGGCTGTGTGTCGGGCGCGGTGCTGGGCATGTTTCTTCCGTTTGACAGCAAGGGCATCGACTTTGCCATGACCGCCCTTTTCATTGTTATTATGGTAGAGCAATGGCTCAGCTCAAAGCAGCATTTGCCCGCGGTTTTAGGTGTTGTTACCACCGCGGTCTGCCTTGTTGTTTTCGGCGCGGAATACTTTATAATCCCCGCCATGGCGCTTATTGCCGCCGAGCTCGTTCTGCTTCGCAGGCGGCTTGACCCCGAACGACCGGAGGTGAACGGCGATGAGTAGCACGGTTCACGCGCTTTTGCAGGTGCTTGTAATGGCGGCTGTAATTGCGTTTCTCAGGTTTTTGCCCTTCATGGCGTTTCCCGAGGGGCGCAAAAGGCCAAAGGTCATCACATATTTGGGCAGGGTGCTGCCATATGCTATCATAGGTATGCTCGTCGTCTATTGCTTCAAGGGAGTGTCGGTCACAGCCTATCCCTACGGGCTTCCCGAGCTTATAGCGTCGGCGTTTGTGGTCACGGTGCATGTGCTGTTCCGCAACACGCTTGTAAGCACCTTTGGCGGAGTGGCGGTATATATGCTGCTTGTGCAGCTTGTTTTCAGGTGATTAAATGGGAATAATCGAGCTTATCATACTTGCGGCGGGACTTGCCATGGACGCCTTTGCCGTGTCTGTATGCAAGGGACTTTCCGTAAAAAAAATAAAGCCGCGCCACCTTGTTACGGCGGGCGCGTATTTCGGAGGCTTTCAGGCGCTTATGCCGCTTGTCGGCTGGCTGCTCGGCAGGCAGTTTGAAAGCCTTATAAAAAATATTGACCATTGGATAGCCTTTGTTCTGCTTGCGCTCATAGGCGCAAACATGATAAGAGAGGCTCTGGGCAAGGACGACGAGGAAGTGAACGACAGCTTTTCGCCGCGCGCAATGCTGCCCCCGGCGGTGGCAACAAGCATAGACGCGCTGGCGGTGGGCGTCACCTTTGCATTTTTGGAGGTTGACATACTGCCGGCGGTGCTGCTCATAGGCGTCATCACCTTTGCGTTCTCCGCCGCAGGCATAAAAATAGGCAACGTGTTCGGCATCCGCTTCAAGTCAAAGGCGGAGCTCGCCGGCGGCCTGGTGCTTATCGCCCTCGGTATAAAAATACTGATAGAGCACCTGTTTTTTAGTTGAAAGTTGAAAATGGAAAATTGAAAGTTTTTTGGTCGAGCAGACAGCGCGGCTTTGGAAACAACCTCGGGTGCCCGACTGTAATTATTTTTTATAATGTTATATGTATCATTTTGTAGGGGACAGCATTGCTGTCCCGCGGGCTGTGAGCCAAACCTTTCTGCAAGCAACCGGTCGCACACATGGGTGCGACACTACAGTGTTACATAAACGTTTCTGCAAAAAAACACGCGCCATATTAGTCGGGAATCCGCGGCTGTTTCCCACGCCGCGCCGGCTTCCCGACCTTCACTATTCATTATTCCCCGTTTACCGCTCCGTTTATTCCGTTGAAGGTCATTATGCTTATCAGCTTTGACACCTCTTCAAGCGGCATACGACGGTCGGAGGCGAACCAATGCTGATACACCGACAGCATTCCCGACAGCGCATAGTCTATCATCACGTCGGCTCTGTCAATGTCAAGCCCGAGCTGAGCCGCCATAGCCTCGCGGGTCTTGTCCTTGAGAAGCGTCATTATCCGCGTAATAAGGCTCAGGTTGCCGTTCATGGTGAGCATGTAGCCGAAGAACTCGGGATCCATGTTTATAAGCATGCTGAACCGCTCAAAAAGAATATACGGGGTGTTCATGTCGCGCTCAAACTCGATGTTGCCGAGCAGGCGCTCATAGCTTGTGATGATATCATGCTCTATTTCCTCAATAACCTGATACACTCCCGAATAATAGTTGTAAAAGGTTTTGCGGTTTATGTCCGCCTCACGGGCAAGCTCGCTCACGGTTATTTCGTCAATGTCCTTTTCGGTCATCAGCTTGGCAAAGGCGTTGCGTATCGCCCGTTTTGTCTTGATTATCCGCCTGTCGGCAGGCTGTGCTTTTTTCTCCATTTTTCCACCCGATTCTACAATATTTGCTCGATATGTGTATTATTACACATATACAGCAAAAAGTGATGCTTAGTACACGAAACACGGCGATAATGACCATTAAAAAAATCGCAGTTTTATTATAATATATACGTTGGAATATTGTCAACACTATTTAAAGAAACAATAGTAATGAAAAAGGAAGTTTTAGGAAGGTGCATATGGAAACCGCTGTACTCAACGGCGCGCTTTACGCCGGGCTTCTCGCCGGAGGAGCCGCAAACCTGAAGGCAAACATAAAAACGGTAAACGATCTTAACGTGTTTCCCATACCCGACGGCGATACGGGCGACAATATGTTTCTCACCATAGAGTCGGGCGCGGACAGCGCAGGCGGCAGCGACCGCCTCGACGTTACCGCAAAGGCAGCTGCCCGGGGAATGCTGCTGGGTGCAAGGGGCAACTCGGGCGTTATTCTTTCGCGCATATTCGCAGGGCTTGCCAAGGGTCTTGCAGGCGTAGAGGCTGCCGACGCGCGCACGCTGGGCAAGGCGTTTGAAAGCGGTGTTGCCGAGGCGTACGGGGCGGTGTCGGTTCCCGTTGAGGGCACCATACTCACCGTGCTGAGCGATTCCGTGCGGTTTGCCAACCAAAACCTTGCAGACGACAGCACAATAGAGAGCTATCTGGACGACTTTTCGCGCGAGCTTTACCTCTCGCTCGACCGCACTCCCGATCTGCTCGACGTGCTTAAAGAGGCAGGCGTTGTCGATAGCGGCGGCGCAGGTCTGGGTTATATAATAGAAGGCATGAAAAACACCCTTGCCGGCGTTCGGACGGAGGACGGCGATCAGGCTGCATCGGGTAAAAGGCGCGTTGACCTTGACGCCTTTACCGAGGACAGCGTGCTCGAGTTCGGCTACTGCACCGAGTTTCTGCTCAGGCTGCAGCGCTGCAAGGTCGATATAGACGCCTTTGACGTTGACGGTCTGCGCGATTACCTCAACCGCGCGGGCGATTCGGTGGTGTGCTTCAAGGAGGGCTCGGTCGTAAAGGTTCACGTTCACACCATGAGCCCGGGCAAGGTGTTCAACCATTGCCAGAAGTTCGGCGAGTTCCTCACCGTCAAGGTGGAGAACATGACCCTGCAGCACAACGAAAACCACATGAAGGAAAAGTTCACACCGCGCGTAAACAAGCCGCACAAGCAGTTCGGCATAGTGAGCGTGGCTGCGGGCGAGGGTATTCGCAAGGCGTTTTTGGAGCAGGGCTGCGACGTTGTGGTTGACGGCGGTCAAAGCATGAATCCCTCGGCGGAAAACCTTATCTCCGCTTTTAAGGAGATAAACGCCGACACCATCTTCGTGTTCCCCAACAACGGCAACATAATCCTCACCGCCAACCAGGCGGCGGCGCTGTACAAGGACGCTCAGATTCGCGTGGTGCCCACCAAAACAATAGGCGAGGGCTATGCCGCCATCTCAATGCTCGACACCACCTCGGGCGACGCCGACGCCATCATCGCCGAGCTTGAAGAGGTCATTTCGGGCGTGGTCACCGCCATGGTGTCACGTGCCGTGCGCGACGCCGACATGGACGGCGTTGCCGTAAAAAAGGACGACTACATCGGCTTTGCCGGCGACAAAATACTTTGTGACGACCCCGACAAAAACACCGCAGCACAGCAGCTTTGCGACGCCGCAAACGCGGGACGCTACGACATTATGCTGCTTGTGTGCGGCAGCGACGTCACCGTTGACGAGGCGCAGTCGCTGTATGCCTCGCTGCAAAAGCGCTACAGGCGCACCGAAATAGTTATGATAGACGGCGGACAGCCTGTTTATGATTATATAATTATATTGGAATAGGAGAGATATATGATGAGAAAGGTAAGAATAATCACCGACTCCTGCTCGGATCTGCCCAAGGAGCTGCGCGAAAAATACGACATCGGCTATGCTCTGATGAACACCGTGAAGGACGGCAAGGAGACCCCTGCCAGCCTTGACTGGGAGTATTTTACACCCCACGATTTTTACGAGCAGATGAGAAACGGCGAACGCTTCACCACCACAATGGTGCCCGAGGCGGAGTTTGAAAAGGTTTTCCGTCCCATCCTTGAGCAGGGCTGCGACATCGTTTATATCGCATGCTCCGGCAAGCTTTCGGGCTCTGTCAACAGCGGCGCAATGGTTGCCGAAAGACTTAAAAAGGAGTTCCCCGACGCAACCATCCACAGCATCGACTCACTTAACGCCAGCGTGGGCGAGGGTAGTGTGGCTATCCGCGCGGCAAGGCTGAGAGACGAGGGCAAGTCCGCCGACGAGATTCGCGCCGAGCTTGAGCCCGTCCGCAACAATGTCAATCAGTTTGTCACCGTTCACAATCTTAACGCGCTTAAGGCGGCAGGAAGAGTTACCGGCTCCTCTGCGTTTTTCGGAAACCTTCTCGGCGTAAAGCCCATAATCATCTCGGATAAGGTCGGCAACAACGTGCCCATCAAAAAGGTAAAGGGCAGGCTCAACTCGCTTGAGGAGATAGTCAATCTTCTTGCCGAGGGCGTTGAAGGCGAGGAAGCCCCCGAGGTATTCGTCGTTCACGCCGACTGCGAGGACGAGGCAAAAGAGGTTGCAGAGCTTGTAGAGAAGAAGATCCCCGGCGCAAAGACCTACATCACCTACATCGGACCCATCATAGGCGCTTCAATCGGCGCCGACGCCATCGGAGTGTTCGCCTTTGGCAAGTCGATCGAGAGGTTCGCTCAATGATAATGGGAGTCAGCCTGCTTGTTATCGCCGTAATTTCCTACGTTCTCGGCGGCGTTAACGGTGCAATTATTATGTCACAGCTGGTTTATCACGAGGACATCCGCAAGTCAGGCAGCAACAACCCCGGCTTTACCAACTTTAAGCGTGTATATGGCAACAACGCCGCGGCGTGGTCGGTCATGCTTATAGACATTCTAAAAACCGCTGTTCCCGTGTTTGCGGCTGCGGTTTATATGGACGCGTTTTACGGCATGTGGCAGTTCGGCGCGCAGTTTGCCGGATTGTTCTGTATGCTCGGTCATTGCTTCCCCGTTTGGTACAGCTTCAAGGGCGGCAAGGCGTTCATCGCGGGCTTTGCCACCATCTGGTTTGTGGATTGGCGAATGACGCTTATCGCAATGGCAATCTTTTTTGCCGTGCTGTTCATCGGAAAATACATGTCCGTTGCCTCCTGCACGGCGGCGCTCAGCTGCCCCATAGCCCTGTTCTATCTGGGTTACTCAAATGTGTGGGTAGAGGTGCTCGCAATAGCGGCGGCGGCGCTGGTTATAGTTCGCCATTATCCCAACTTCGTCAAGCTGATGCACGGCAACGAGTCCAAATTCAGCCTGTAAGAAAAAACAGTATTATCGTAACAAGCGACGGCTGCGGCTGCCGCTTGTTTTTTACTTTGTTTTTTACAGCAGCCGACAAACTGAAAAGAGAGTTGACTTGTGGCTGAATTTAGTATATAATACAGTCATAATAATGCGAGGTGACGATTATGCAGATAGTGCCGATGAGAGATTTGAAGGACACCGTAAAAATCGAGGCTTTGTGCAGCGAGGAAAACGGTCCGGTCTTTGTGACAAAAAACGGTTACGGAAGACTGGTGGTAATGGATATTGAGTTTTTTGAGAGAACCATGAACAAGCTTTATGAGGCGACAGCTGTCGCAAAGGGGCTGGAAGACGCAGCAAAGGGAAATGTGCGTTCCGGTGAAGATGTTTTGAATGAAATGAGATTGAAATATGGCTTATAATCTTACCTTCACAAGCACGGCGGGAAGCGACCTTGACGAGATACTGAGATATATGTCGAAGGAGCTTGCCAATCCCGGAGCTGCATCGGCTTTTTTGACAAGGCTTGAAAAGGTGATTTCCGAGATTACGGATTTTCCGAAATGCGGCAAAACGGTTGATAATGAATTTATTCCTGTCGCCGATATAAGAAAACTGCCGGTTTCCAACTACATGCTTTACTACAGAGTTGATGAATCGGAATGCCGTGTTGTTGTTTTGAGAATCATTTACGGCAAAAGGAACCCTCAGACAATCATAAACGAAATATAAAGGCAACACCGCACAAATCAAGGCGCACTGCTTGCTTGAATATTATTCCGTCAGCTCGGCAAGGCGACAGCCTTACCTCGATTTATTTGTACAACCTGACGAAAAATCTTACTGTGCAATCCGCACACCTGAATTATGCGGTATTGCCTTAAATCCATGAACCGATACCAGGCGACGGCTGCGGCTGCCGCTTGTTTTTTTTTACGGAGGTGCCCGGCTACCGATACCCGAAACCTTTCTGTCGGGACACCGACATACGGCTGTGAACCGACTTCTCCGTCCCGAACTAAAAAAAACGATTTATCCGTCCCGAACTAAAAAAAGACGTTATCGGTATCGGAAACTATTCTGTCGGGACACCGATATAAAGCTGTGAACCGATTTATCCGTCCCGAACTAAAAAAGACGATTTATCCGTCCCGAACTAATTTATCCGTCTCGAACTAAAAAAAGACGTTATCGGTATCGGAAACTATTCAGTCGGGACACCGACATACGGCTGTGAACCGATTTGTCCGTCTCGTAATAAAAATTTTGGCGGATTGTATTGTCTTTGGAAGTAAAATGTAGTATAATGACCATATATGTTTGTTTGCGATTGGTTTAAGTTGCATTGAGGGGGAAAATAAATGGAAAATCGCAATCGTGACGATTATTTTAATTTTGACGCTTTTGACGAAAGCATAGACAGCCGCGACTATCGCCGCCGTCAGCCCGACAGGCGCGGCGCAGGCTACGGCAGCCGACCGGGCTACGACAGGCGCAGACCTAACCGCAGGCGCAACCGCACCCGCATGAGAAACCGAGCCATCATCATCGGCGGAGCCTTGCTTATACTGATTCTGCTGATAGTTTTGCTCTCGCTCATGTTCAGGGGCTGCGGAGGCTCTGAAACTCCCGCCGCCGTTTCAACCGACATAAAGGCAAAGCAGGAGACCACCGTTGAGGTCACCACACAGCCGCTTGACGCAAACGGAATCCCGAGCGACAGCCCGCTTTCGATAACCAACTTTATCAAGCCCAATCCTACCGACGACAACAGCGAGGGCTACGACGCAGGGGTTATATATGTGTGGAACAAGACGGGCTTTGAGCTGTTCGGCGGCAGCGAAAACAGCGCGCTGGCATATGCCGAAACCGTGAGCACCCTTGCCTCAAAGCTCAGCGGCATGAACGTGTATAGCCTTATGGTGCCCAACCATACCGAAATAGGTCTTCCCGAAAGACTTAAGGCGCAGACAAGCACCAACTCTCAGGCAGAGAACATCAAGACGGCATATGCCGCAATGAAGAACGGCGTAAAGCCCGTAAACGCCTACAACTACCTTGCTGAGCATTGCAACGAGTACATCTATTTCAAGAGCGACCACCATTGGACGGGTCTGGGCGCATACTATGCCTACAAGGCGTTTGCCGACACGCTCGGAATGCCTGCGCTCGACCTCTCGACCTGCACCGAGCAGACCATACCCGACTTTACCGGAACCTTTATGAGCCTTGCCGACGGGCTCGACACCGACGAGGTGCACTACTGGCAGTTCCCGTATGATGTGTCGATGCAGATTTCTTATTCCGACGGCACTACCGAGGATTATGACAGCCCCTACTTTGACGACGAGGCGTCGGGCACGCTTTCTTACGGCGTGTTCATCTACGGCGACAATCCGCTCACCGTGCTCAAGTCCGGCTCCGACAACGCCGAGAGCGGCAGAAAGATAGCCGTTATAAAAGAGAGCTACGGCAACGCCTTTGTGCCGTATCTTACCAACAACTTTGAAGAGGTGCACATTATGGATATGCGCACCTTCCGCGAGGCGTCCAATGTTGATTTCAAGCTGTACTGTCAGCAAAACGGCATAACCGACGTGCTCTTCCTCAACGGAATAATGAGCGCCAACACACCGCTCCAGCTCGACAGCATAACCGCGATGTTTGACTGACGGCTTAAAACTATACGAAAGGAGGCGGCGCAATGATAGCGGAAAACGTTAGAGTGACCCTGTTCGGCACCATAGGCGAGGGGTTGTATTCGGCGTATGTAAGCTCGTCCGCGGTAAGCAGGCGAAGCGCATACGTGGTGACGCGCAGACCCGTCAAGGAGTTTTTTGACGGCGTTGTTGTTGCCGTCGCCGAATTTGACGGACTTCCGGGCGAGCGGCTGATAGTGTCGCAGCCGGGCGAGATCTTTTACGAGCCGGAGCTCAGGCGGCTGCTCGGCAAGCTCAAAAACGTCACCGTAAAAAGCATGCGGTGCCTGTACGAAAAGTCCTGCGGCGGCATAATCTTTTACAAGACGCGCCGCAACACCAAGATCCTTCTTGTAAAAAACAATAACGGCAGATACTGGAGCTTTCCCAAGGGTCACATAGAGGAGGGCGAAACCGAGCAGGAGACCGCCGTGCGCGAGATAAAAGAGGAAACGGGTCTTGACGTGACCATAGCAGGCGATTTCCGCGAGATAAGCGAGTACTGCCCGTTCGGAAAGATACGCAAGCGCGTGGTGTTCTTCCTTGCCCGCGCCTTTACCGACAACGTAAAGATCCAGGAGGAGGAAATAGACAGCTATATCTGGGTCGATCTGCAGCAGGCGCGCAAGCTCTGCTCTTACGAAAACGACCTGAGAATAATAGAAAAGGCGGAAACGGCTATACATCTGCTCAGATGCTGAGCCCCGCCCGAAGCAAATAATTTAAGTAAAAGCCGGAAAAACGGTCGCAAAGGGCGCGCTGTTTTTCCGGTGTTTTTACGTTCTATGTGCAATATCGCCAAATTACCGGGGATATTTTTGGATTGCGGATTTTGCTGTAATATGATATGATATAAGCGTTTAAAAAGCATTAAAGGGGGATTTCTTTTGAAAAAAAGAATCAGCAGGGTTTTATCGCTGCTATTATCATTAATGATTATTGTGACGGCATTTACGGCGCTGCCTGTCGGCGTTCAGGCGGCGGAAACGGACGCGCAATCCGCAGGCGCGTCAGGCGGCACAACGGGCGACTGCACATGGACGCTTGACGACGGCGTGCTGACCATCAGCGGAAACGGAGCGATGGGGAATTATGACGTTTTTTCTTCACCGACGCCCTGGGAAACAGATATTACCGACGTTGTTATTGATAACGGCGTGACGCATATAGGCGATATGGCGTTTTACTGCTGCACGGAGCTTGCAGGCATAACAATTCCCGACAGCGTAACAAGCATAGGCGATCTGGCGTTTTACGGCTGCACGGAGCTTACCGATATAACAATCCCCGACAGCGTAACAACCATAGGCGGTTATGCGCTTGACGATACCGCATGGTATGACAATCAGCCTGACGGACTTGTTTATGCGGGTAAGGTCGCATATAAATACAAGGGTGAAATGCCCGAGGGCACATCGGTCGAGATCGCGCCGGGAACAAAAAGTATATCCGATGATGCGTTCAGAAAATTCCCGACAGCGTAACAAATATCGGAAATGAAGCGTTTAGTAATTGTGAGGGACTTACCGGCATAACTATCCCCAATAGCGTAATAAGTATCGGCGACAGCGCATTTTTTGAATGTACGGGACTTACCGGCGTAATCATCCCCGACAGCGTAACAAGCTTAGGCGGCGCAGCGTTTAGCGACTGCACGGGACTTACAAGCGCAACTATCTCCAACAACGTAACAAGCCTGATTTCGTTGTTTTCCGGCTGCACGAGGCTTGCAAGCGTAACGATCCCCGACAGCGTGACAAGCATAGACGGAGCGTTTTCATGGTGCACGGGGCTTACAAGCATAACCATCCCCGACAGCGTGACACATATAGGTGACAGTTCGTTTTGCGGCTGCTCCGGACTTGAAAGCATAACTATTCCCAACGGTGTTACAAGTATAGGCGAAAATGCATTTTCCGCGTGTACGAAGCTGACAGACGTGACTATTCCAAACAGCGTAACAAGCATAGGCGCCAAGGCGTTTTCCGACTGCACGGGACTTGCCGGCGTAACAATTCCCGACAGCGTAACAAATATCGGAAATGAAGCGTTTAGTAATTGTGAGGGACTTACCGGCATAACTATCCCCAATAGCGTAATAAGTATCGGCGAC
>CADBWP010000039.1 GCA_902798365.1 uncultured Ruminococcus sp. | reverse complement strand
TGGTTGTGGGTTTTGTGGTAGTTTGTAAATACGTCGATAAGCTCGGGCTTAACCTGATAGCCGTAGGTGGCGGCAGCCTGCTCAGCCATCTTTATGCCGCCGTAGGGCATAAAAGCGCGCTTCAGCGGCTTGTCGGTCTGCAATCCGACGACCTTTTCAAGCTCCTTCATGCCTTCGTCGATATATCCGGGACCGTAAGAGGTAAGACCCGACACTATCTCGGTTTCACACTCGAGCACGCCGCCCTTGGCGCGCTCTTCCTTTTGCAGCTCCTGCAGCCTGCCCCAAAGCCTTTCGGTCGCCCGGGTAGGACCCGAAAGAAAGCTTTCGTCGCCGTCGTATGCGGTGTAGTTGTGCTGGATAAAGTCGCGGACGTTCACGTCCTCGCGCCATATCCTGCCGTCAAAGCCTCTCCAGGCAGTTTTTTGAATTTCGTCGGGAACACATACAAGCATGTTTTGATCTCCTCTGTTTGTCTGACTGTTATATCTGTTAGTTTAATTCCGGTATTTCTCCGCACAGGATCCTCCGTGCGTTTTCCGTTCTTTCCTTAGAGGGCGGTTCGGCGCCGTCAAGGGTGTAATCAAGCCCCAGCTCACGCCATTTGCGGGCGCCCATCGAGTGATAGGGAAGCACCTCGATCTTCTCAATGTTTCCCAAGGTTTCAATAAACTCCCGCGTGCGCCTAAGCAGCGCGTCGTCGTCGGTTATGCCGGGAACAAGCACATGGCGTATCCACACGGGCTTGCCCTCGTCCGACAAGAATCGGAGCATGTCCAGTATGTTGTCGTTGGGCTGGCCGGTAAGGTCGCGGTGCCCCTCGGGGTCTATGTGCTTAATATCGACCAAAAGCAGGTCGGTGAACGTCATCAGCTTTTTGAAGCGTGAAAAAAACGGCTCGCGCCGTGAAAAAGGCTGACCCGAGGTATCTATGCAGGTGTTTATACCGCGCTGCTTGGCTTTTTCAAACAGCTCGCACAAAAAATCCGTCTGCAAAAGCGGTTCGCCTCCGCTCACGGTTATGCCGCCCTCGTCGCCCCAGTAGGCGCGGTAGCGTTCGGCGCGGTCAAGCAGCTCGTCGGCTGTCATAAGCTCTCCGGCGTTTGCCGCCCATGTGTCCGCGTTGTGGCAGTAGCGGCAGCGCATGGCGCAGCCCTGCAAAAAAATAAGGAACCTGACGCCCGGTCCGTCAACCGAGCCGAAGGTTTCAACGGAGTGTATTTTGCCCTGCATACCGTCCTCCAAACACAATATATATGCTGACAGGGATATTATAACGCAAATTGTGCTGTTGGTAAAGGCGGAAAGTCAATGAATTTGCAGGCGGTTTAAAGGAAAATAATGTGTATTTTTACACGCGTGATATTGCCGAAAGAAAAAACGCCGGGAAGAAACTGCCGGCTGTAACGCCGGGCTTCTTCCCGTTCGTATATTTTGGTTATTAACTTATCTGGTCGTAATAGACGTTCAGGAACAGCTCGTAAAACTGCTTTTCGTCTAAGTGGTAGCTCGCAACGCTGTCCTCTTGGTTTGCGCTGTCCTGCCGGGTCATGCTGCCCTGCACAGACACCATTTCAACATCCATTCCGCCGCCCAGCACAGCCTCTTTGGCAAGGTAGGCGACCTTTGAGGCGTTGAGGTTGGTGCACGAATAGGGCGAGGATTCGTTGAACATGTTAACGGGAACGCTCAGATCCTGCTTTGCAGTGGTGAACACCTTGTCGATAAACGCCTTGGCATACACCTTCTGACGCTCCATACGGCTCAGGTTCGCCTCGGTATATTCATGGCTTCTGGTGCGGACGAACGCCTCGGCGTCCTTGCCCTCGAGGTGGTAGCTCTGACCCTGCTCAAATTTGTATATCGACTCGGGCGCGACCACGTCAACGCCGCCCACGCTGTCGTTAAGCGGAGCTATTCCGTCCAGGTCAAGCGCGTAATAGGTGGGAACGGGAACGTTGTAAAATATTCGCCTTATCGCCGCCAATGTGTTTTCACAGCTTTTCTCCTTGCCGTCGCCGTAAGCATAGGCAAGGCAGACCTGCATCTGCTGCATGCCCGTATAGTTGCCCGCGTTGTCATAAACGTCAACGTCTGCCACGGTGTCACGGGGAAGAGAGATAAGACTGATCTTGCGTTTTTGTGTGTCTATCGCCATCATAACAAGCACGTCCGCCTGACCGCCCGTGCCCTCTTCGTTGCTTTCATCCAGGTCGCGCTTATCCACGCCCATAAACAGCAGGTTGGTGACGTTTTCGTTGTATTTGTACTTGTGCCCGTTATAGGTCACATATTTGCCGTTGTCCTCGGTTATCAGGGTGGAAATGTCGGGCAGGGTTATCTTTACGTCCGACAAAAACAGCTGGCTGCGTCCGCTTTGAATAAGAATAAACACCGTCGATGCCGCTGCGATGATAATGGCGAGCAGCGAGCACACGACTATAAATAATACCTTTTTCCAGGTTTTCATCTTCTTTTTGTGACGGCCGTCGCGGTGCTTCTTTACCGCTCCGTCGGCGGTGTGGCGGCCGCGAACGGGCTTTAAAAACTTGTAATCGGCATATTCGTCCGAGACGATTTTCTCGTCGCGGCTGACAGGTGTCTTTTCCTCGGGCACCATAAGCGATTCCGAGGAAGAGTAAATCTCGCCGTTATTGCCGTTATTCTCATTTTGCGGGTTCATCTTTTATCAGCACTCCTTCCAGCAAAAGCCTGCCGTCGCCCGAGTTAAGGCAGGTGCTCAGCACCAGCAGCTTGCTGTTAAGGTCAAGCTTTACTCCCTCGCGGACATTGCAGTACAGCGAACGCGGGTTTAGGGTGGCGTCTATCCAGTCCTGAAAAACCTTGTCGTCGCTGAAATCAAACGAATTCATAATGTGTCTGTCGTCATACTCAAACACCGACACCACCTCATAGGTAAGCTTTCTGTCAGCGGTATAAACATAAAAATAGGGGTGACTGTCAAAAAAGGCTTTGTCCATAAACATGTACTCGTTGGCAAACATGGAGCCGTTGAGCATGTTGTGGCCGTACAGCACGGTCACACGGTCGGAATAGTCCTTTTTGTTGCAGGACTGGGAATATATCGTGCCGGGGAAGCTGTAGTTTTTATATACGTCGTGACTCAGATAAAAATTGTCGTCATAGTCGCTTTGAGCCACGGGATAGTCTATGTTGGTGTCGGGCACGGTTATCCACGAATACACGTCCGGGTTTATCTGCAAAAGCTCCTCAAAGTTCACGGGGTTTTCAACCGGAACGGGAGCCTCGGTGGCGGGAGCCTCGGTTTGCGCCGGAGTCTGCGCCTGTGTGGCAGGCTCGGTTGCGGGCAGGGTCGGGTCAGTATCCACCCAGGAGACAAGTGACTCGGACAATCCTTTATAGGTGTCCTCGGCGTTGTTTGCCGAAATCATCCTGTAGGCCAAAATGCCGCCCGAAATAAGCAGCGCCGCGCCGAACACGGCGATCACGGCGATAAGCGCCGCGTTTTTCTTTCTTTTCATATTCATCACCACAGCTTACTATTTTATCATTATAAGGCAAATATGTCAATTGTGAAATTGATACTACTCCCGAAAAAGCAAAAAGCCCCCGCGTTACCGCAGAGGCTCTTGAACTACCCGAAAAATATCAGTTTTTCTTTGCAGACTTAGCCAGCGCAACAGAAGCAGCGCCGCAGCCAACCAGCGAAAGAGCAATAATCGTGTAAAGAGCAGCGTCGTTTGAGCCTGTTTTGGGGGACTTGCTGGTATCGTCCTGTTTGGGGACGGAAGTTGTTCCCTCAGCGGCAGGTACGGTCGTTGCTACGGGGCTGTTAACGGAGAGGGCGAACGCCGAAACCGAAGAGAAAGCCATGATTAAAGCAGCAATCGCGATTGTAACTAACTTTTTCATTGTGAATTCCTCCTGACTGAAAAATCATGTTATCAAAAAATTGTTGACATCCGACACTAATCGAATCTACGTGGCTATTATAACATAACAAAAGCGGAAAGTAAAGTGTTTTGCCCATAATTTTTTTAAAAAACGCGCAAAAATATTGCATATGTATTTATTTAAGATTATAATAGTTACTGGTTATCGGTTTCGGCTGACATATGTCCTGCCGTGACCCTGCTTCAACTGCGACAATTGATTGGAAAGGATGATCACCATGAATATATCCGGGCTTCAAAACGAAATACTCAGGCTCAAAAAAGAAAACGACGTATGTATTCTCGCACACAGCTATCAGGCGCGCGAGATCTGCGAGATAGCCGACTACACGGGCGACAGCTACAAGCTCAGCGTTGACGCTTCAAGGGCTCCCAACAAAACCATACTGATGTGCGGCGTCCGCTTTATGGCGGAAACCTGCAAAATTCTCTCGCCCGAAAAGCGCGTGATCCTTGCCCAGCCTTTTGCGGGCTGCGCAATGGCAGACCAGATGGACAAGGCGCTCATCACCGAGGTTAAGGAGCGTTATCCCGGCTACACGGTGGTGGCGTACATAAACACCACCGCCGAGCTTAAGACCGTGTGCGACGTTTGCGTGACGAGCTCCTCGGCGGTAAAGATCGTCGAAAACATCGAAAACAAAGATATTCTTTTTATTCCCGACTGCAATCTGGGTGCTTATGTTGCCGAAAAATGCCCCGACAAAAACATTAAGCTCTTAAACGGCGGCTGCCCTATCCACGCCTGTGTAAGCGTTGACGACGTAAAAAAGGCAAAGGCGGCATATCCCGGCGCCCGGCTTTTGGTTCACCCCGAGTGCGTCCCCGCCGTGTGCGCAATGGCGGACTACGTGGGCTCTACCTCGGGCATTATGGACTACGCGCAAAAATCCGATGCCAAGGAGTTTATCATCGGCACCGAGATAAGCATTGCCGAGCACCTGCAATATATGTGCCCCGAAAAGACCTTCCATATCCTGTCGCTCAAGCTGATTTGCCCCAACATGAAGGCTACCACGCTTGTAGATGTGTATAACTGCCTTGCAAAAGGCGGCGGCGAGGATATTACGCTCGAGCCGCAGGTAATAGCCGACGCGCGGCGCTGCATCGACGAAATGATAAGGCTGGGCGAGTGATGATGAAGGCTATGATAGCCATGAGCGGCGGCGTTGACAGCTCAGTTGCGGCGTATCTTATGCAAAAGCGCGGCTTTGACTGCACGGGCATAACCCTTAAGCTGTTTGACGGCGACATCCCCGAGGACGCCTCTCAAAAAACCTGCTGCTCCGCCGACGACACCGAGGACGCCAAAAGCGTTTGCCGCGTTCTGGGAATACCGCATTATGTGTATAATTTCAAGGACAGCTTCCGCGAAAAGGTGATCGACCGCTTTGTAAAAGCCTATGAGACCGGAGGCACTCCCAATCCGTGCATAGACTGCAACCGCTATATAAAGTTTGAAGGGCTTGTGCGGCGCTCCCACGAGCTGGGTTTTGACCGCGTGGTCACGGGTCATTACGCCACGGTCGAATACAGCGCGGAGCGCGGCAGGTACCTGCTGAAAAAATCCGCCGACAAAAGCAAGGATCAAAGCTATGTGCTCTATCCGCTCACGCAGGAGCAGCTCGCCGTGACCGTCTTTCCCTTAGGTGAGATGACCAAGGAGCAGACGCGTGAGATCGCGCTTGAAATGGGCATGATAAACGCCAAAAAGCGCGACAGCCAGGACATTTGCTTTGTGCCCGACGGCGACTACGCGGCGTTTATAGAGCGATACACCGGCAAGACTTATCCCTGCGGCGACTTTACCGACGAAAGCGGCAAAGTGCTCGGCACTCACAAGGGGATAATCCGCTATACCATAGGGCAGCGCAAGGGGCTCGGTCTGGCGCTTCCCGCTCCCATGTATGTAAAAGAAAAAAATCTTTCCGAAAACAGGGTGGTGCTCTGCGACAACGAGAGCCTGTTCTCGCGCGAGCTGCTCGCAAACGACCTCAACCTTATTTCGGTTGACAGAATAGACGCCCCCATGCGCGTAAGGGCGCGTGTGCGCTACAACCAGCCCGAGCAGCCCGCCACGGTTGTTCAGCTGGCGGACGATCTTATAAAAGTGACGTTTGACGAGCCGCAGCGCGCCGTTTGCACCGGTCAGGCGGTAGTGCTCTACGACGGAGATTACGTTGTGGGCGGAGGAACGATAATTTGACAAAATTTAAAAACGGCCGCCCGTTTGGGACGACCGTTTTTTTCAGCACGAGAACTTCTGCTTTACTGTCTGCACCTTGTTTTGTTCAACCTGTTGGGTGGGATACCAGCCCTTTTCCTGCATTTTTTCATATATCTGCGACTGCATTTGCAGCGAGTTGTTCAGCGAGCACGAAAACGTGTGGTGCACGTTGGGGCTTGACGATTCAATGGCTCCGTGCATAAACAGGTCGCACGCGCCCTTTTCAAGCAAAAGCATGTTTTCCATCAACTGTCTGTCGTCCATAGCGTCCTCCTTACAGCAGGTCGTAAAAGCTTTGGAACATCTCGCGGTGCTTTTGCTGCATGTCGCGCGTGAAGTTCTTAAGCTCGCCGTCCTCGATCTTGTTTGCCGTGTCGGTGCACTGAGCCTGAAAATGCTGCTCGTGACCCAGCGCGTCCTCAACATAAAGCAATTCTTTTTCTGTCATATCAATACCTCCAAAACTGTGGTATAAATAGTATGCGCACATTAAGGGCGTTTATACATCAGTCGCGCGGCGGCTTTATAAGCGTTTCCAGACCGTATTCACTCAGCTTCATGTCGGTTTCGACAACGCTTTTTTTGCTTTTTATGCAATGTATGATGATGGCGTCGCGGGTGTCGCGCGGATACAGCGCGCCGCAGCCGCCCTTTTTTAGCACGTTCTGAGTTTCCTCCACGTCGAGCGACAGACCGTAGCACAGCATTATGACCTTGTCGCGGGAGGGCGATTTTTTGATGCTGCCGTTCAAAAGCTGATATGCGTAGCTTCTGTCAAGGCAGGAGCGCTGCACTACCTCCGATTTTTTTATGCCCTTTTGCACACGGTAAAAATCGAGCAGCCGGCTCAGCGAATCAAAGAATATCTCGTCGTCGTTTTCGCGGAAAAAATCTTCAATGTCCGGAGAAGCCTTGAGCATGTTCATAAGGTCGTCGGTGCTTTTTTTCATTTTGGTATTTCCTTTCCGTTTTTTTGTGATAAAATATGATTATATCATAACATCAGGCTTTCAAGAGGTCAATATGCAGGACTTTTATTCTTCCCTTTGGGACTTTACGCCAATTGAAAAAATCAACAAAAACCTGACCATTGTGCGGCACAAGCTGTCGGGCAGGCTTATGGTGCGGCGTATCTCTGCGCAGGACAGCTATCCCGTAATGAATGCGCTCACCGCCGTAAAGCACCCGAATCTTATGGAGGTGTATTCCGCGCGTATGGTTGACGGAATCTGCGAAAGCCTGTGCGAGTTCATCAACGGAAGCACCATCGACTTTTATGTTCGCACAAAGCCGTATGAGCCTGCCGAGGCGCGGCGGATAATGTGCGAGATCTGCAACGGACTTACCGCTCTGCACGGGCACGGGCTTGTTCACCGCGACATAAAGCCCGAGAATGTTATGATAACGGCAGAGGGTATCGTAAAAATAATCGACTACAACATTTCGCGCCTGCAAAAGCCCGGGCAACGCCGCGACACATACGTTATGGGCACGGCGGGCTACGCCTCGCCCGAGCAGTTCGGCTTTGCACAAACCGACGGCAGGGCGGACATTTACGCCTGCGGAGTTTTGCTCAATTACATGCTGACGGGCTGTTTGCCGAGCGAACGGCTGCATCAGGGGGTGTTCAACACCGTCATCGAAAAATGCATCGAGGTAGATGAAAACAAGCGATATGCCACGGCAGAGGAGCTAAAGTTAGTGCTTTTGGGCAAAAGACGCGACAGGCGAAAACAGCTCAGGCCGCTGCCGGGGTTCAGGGGCAAAAACCCCTTTGTAAAGTTCATGGCTTTTCAGGGGTTGATGATATATGCGGCGCTGGCGCTGGTGATAATATTTATCGGCATCCCCAGGGAGATACAGAACATATCGACCGGCGTTTGGAAAAACATACGGGTTTCAATAGGGATTCTGACCCTGTGTGCGGACGCCTTGCTGTTTTGGACGGCGATACCCTATATTCTGTTCGGCGACGTTTTCAGACTGTCGGAAAAAATAAACCCCGACAACCCGAAAAACGGGCAATACGTGCTTAAGATACTCGGCGGAGCAAGCATATTGGTTGGGATAGTTTTGGTGATAATCGCACTCAACCTGTCCGTGCAATAATATGATAACACAAAAATAAATAAAAAAGTGTGCTGACGGCACACCAAAAAACGGAGCAGCCCTGTATTATATATACAGACGGGCTGCTCCGTTTGGTATTGCCGGACAATTCTTATATGATTTCCTGTTCGAGATCGTCAAATTCGGGAGAGGAAAAAAACTCGCCGAGTGTGATCCCCAAGCCGTCGCAGAATTTTTTGACGGTAATAACGGAAATATCCCTGCGCTTTTTGTCCAGCATACTGTACGCGGTGGAGGGTGTTACGCCCGAAAGGTTTGCAAGCTCGTTGGTCGTAATATTCCTTTCACCGCAAATTTGCAAAAAGCGCCGCGCGACCGCGTCCTTAACGCCCATAGCACCACCTCAAAGATATTGTACAAAAAATTACGCAAATGCGTGTACGCACTTGCGTAGATAATACAAATGTGATATAATAACATTACGCACATGCGTATATCACTTCAAACTGTTATCAAGGAGGTTTTTCTAATGAAAAAATGCAGCAAATGTCAGTCGGATATTCCGGATGACGCAAAAACTTGCCCAAAATGCGGCGAGACCTTGACCGATACGGTAAACGGGGATAAAATCTCGCTAAAATGCAGCGAATGCGGCGGAGTGCTGACGGTCGATAAGGACAAAGAGATTCTGAGTTGTCCCTACTGCGGCTCAAAGGAGCTTTTGCGCAGCAGCGACGCGGTTGCCGTTGAAAAAATCAAACAGCAAACCGAGTTTAAAAAGTGGGAGAGGGAAGATTCGTTAGAAGAAAAAAGAAAAAAAGAGCTTGACGAGAAAAATTACAAGTTCGGCAAGTTCGGCGTTGCTTCAATAGTGTGTGCCGTTTTGTTCGGAATATTTGCAGTTTCAAGCTTCACAAATATTAAAAGCGGCTGGAACGTCCTTGCGGGAATAATTGCTGTCATCGGCACGGTGGCGTTTGCCGCCTCGGTGGTGCTCAGAAGGGGAATAGTTAAGACAGACAAAAACTATTTGCCTACCGTAATTATGATCGCCGGATTTTTGCTCTTTATCCCGTTTATGATAGTCACGGTTCAGGCTAACAACGTAAAAACCGAAACGTCGTCGATAACCGAGAATGCGAAGGAATTTACATGGCCGGACAGCGACCTTGCCAAGCTTATTCCAAAGCCGAAGTCAACTGTAGGTGAAATAATAATAGACAGCTCCTCAAGTTTGAGTGTTGATGTGGCGAACACATCACAAAAGGATTTTGATGATTATATTTCACAATGCAGGGAAAAGGGTTTTACGGAGAATTATTCCCGTTCCGATACAAGCTATAGTGCAGAAAACAAGGACGGATACTCTCTAAGCTTGCTTTACTTTGAAAGTAGCAGCGAAATGGATATTAATTTGCACGAGCCGGCTCCCAAAACAACGGAAAAGCCTGCTGAGGAAGCAACCAAGGAAGCTGTAACAGCGCCCGTGCAAACAGATGCGCCGAAAACAGAGCCCGTAACGGAAAAGACCCCCGAAGCGCCCGCCGAAAGCAGTAAGGAGGAAAACCTTGTTCCCGATGGTATAGTGAGTCCCGAATTTAAGGAGTTTATGGATGCGTATGAGGCGTTTATTGACGAGTATATAGACTTTATGAATCGCTTCAACAACAGCCCTGACGACTTAACGCTTCTTGCCGACTATACGGACTACATACAGAGGATGTCTGATTATATTGATAAAATGGACGCGTATAACGAGGACAATTTGTCTCCTGCCGACCTCGCATATTATATTGAGGTTACGACAAGGGTTGAGTCGAAGCTTGCAAAAGCAGGCTTGGGTCTTGGTATATAAATGATATTTCACGCCGCAGGCAAAAGCATTGCGGCGTGATTCTTTTTTTAAACCCCTTGCAAATCTCCTCTATCTATTTTATAATAGTGAAAGCAACCTAAAGGGGATTTGGTTTTTATGAGAGTTTTTTTGACGATTCTGATATGCAGGCTTCTGCGGTTTGCCGGAGGGCTTGTGGGCAAGGGAAGCTCCATGCCCGGCAAGGTGGCGCTCAGGCTTTGTCCCGATATTCTCAGCCGCGTAAAGCTGCCGCCCTATATTATAGCGGTCACGGGCAGCAACGGCAAGACCTCTACAGTAGAGATGATCGCCCACATACTTTTGCAAAACGGAAAAAGGGTGGCGTGGAACCGCGAGGGCTCCAACCAGATAGAGGGCGTCACCACCCTTGTGCTGGGCAGCGCGACGCTCGGCGGAAGGGTAAAAAGCGATATTCTGCTTATCGAGAGCGATGAGCGTTTTGCCCGTTACACCTTTAAGTACATCAAGCCCACGCATTATGTCATCACCAATCTTTACCGCGACCAGCTCACGCGCAACGGTCACCCCGAATGGGTTTATGACGCGCTTGCCGACAGCATATACGACGGCACACAGCTTATTCTTAACGCCGACGATCCGCTTGTGTCGCGGTTCGGCCAGGGCAGAGAGGACGTTGTGTGGTTCGGCGCGGACAGGTTTTCGTCCGACACCGACACGCTTTGCAGCGCCTATGACGACGGCGCCTACTGCCCCTGCTGCAAGGCTCCCATGACCTACACCTCACATCACTACAATCACATAGGTCACTATGCCTGCACCGCCTGCGGCTACCGCCGTCACGACACCGACTATACAATAACCGCCGTTGACCTTGAAAAAGGCGAGATGACGGTTGACGGCAAATACAAAATAGCCCTTGCGCTCAAATCCCTTTACAATATCTACAATATCATGGCGGCATACACCGTCGCCTCAATAGCCGGCATAAGCGGAGAAAAAATCGCCGCCGACATGAACAACTACGTGCTCAAAAACGGCAGGGTTATCACCTTTTCGCTCGGCTCGCGCCGCGGTACCCTGCTCGCCTCAAAGCACGAGAACAGCATTTCATACGACCAGTCCATCCGCGTTGCCTGCGCGCATAAGGACGGCTGCGACGTGCTTATAATCGTTGACGCGGTCAGCCGCAAGTATTTTACAAGCGACGTTTCGTGGCTGTACGATATCGATTTTGAAATGCTCGGCTGCGAAAACGTGCGGCAGATAGTGCTGGCAGGCAAGTATGTCAACGACCTCGCCGTCCGCTTCTCATATACCGATATTTCTCCGGAAAAAATCAAAATGTTCGAGGATATAGGCGATGCGGTAAAGCATCTTGACAGCGACCGCGCCGAGTATATTTATACCATAACCTGCTTTTCCGACAAGGGCAAGTTTTTGGCGCTGGTAAAGGAGGATTAGTATGAGGCTTTTGCATTGGTATCACGATATAATGAACCTTTACGGCGACTACGCAAATGTGTCCGCGCTTAAGCGTATGCTTGAAAAAAGCGGCGAAAGCGTAACGGTTGACAGGCTGAGCCCCGGCGACAGCGTAAGGGTCGAGGATTACGACTTCATTTTTATCGGCTCGGGCACCGAGCGCAACCAAAGGGTGGTTCTGGAGGATTTTAAAAAGCACGCCGAAGCCTTTACAAAATTTGTTGAGAGCGGCAAACCGGTGTTGATGACGGGCAACTCCTTTGAAATGCTCGGCAAAACCATAACCGACGCGCAGGGCAACAGCTTTGACGGCTTGGGAATGTTCGGCTTTACGGTGACGGAGCAGAACAAAACCAGACAGACGTCCGACGTTATCTATGAGTGTGACTTTCTAACGCGTCCGCTTGTGGGCTTCGTCAACAAGTGCAGCAGCCTCGGCGGCGTTACGGACAATCTGTTCAGGGTCAGGCTGGGGCTTTCCGACTGCGACGGCAGCGGCAGCGAGGGCGTGCGCAAAAACAACCTTTTCGGCACTCACCTCACCGGACCCGTGCTTATCAAAAACCCGCATTTTCTGGCGTACATCGCCGAAAAGCTTTTGGGCAGAGCGCCCGCGACCGATTACCTGACATATGAAAACGCGGGCTACGAGGTCACGCTGAGCGAGCTTGAAAAACGCGCAGCCGAAGAAAAACAATAGCGGCGCAGGAACAGATTCCCCAAACGATAAATAACGAGGAGAGTAGCAATGAAACACGAAAACCTTTCAATGCTGTGCGACTTTTATGAGTTTACAATGTCAAACGGCTATTTTAAAAACGGCTTTTATAAAAAGAACGTATATTTTGACGTTTTCTTCCGCAAGGTGCCAGACAACGGCGGCTTTGCCATCGCGGCGGGTCTGGAGCAGGTCGTCGATTACATAAACAACCTGCATTTTGACGCGGACGATCTCGACTATCTGCGCTCGAAGGGCATTTTTGACGAGGGCTTTTTGGGCTATCTCGCAGATTTCAAATTCAGCGGCGACATCTATGCCGTTCCCGAGGGAACTCCCGTGTTTCCCAATGAGCCCATAATGACCGTAAAGGCGCCAGCCATAGAGGCTCAGCTGATCGAAACATACGTGCTGCTGGCGCTCAACCATCAGACGCTTATCGCCACCAAGGCAAACAGGATCGTGCGCGCGGCACAGGGCAGAGCCGTGCTCGAGTTCGGCTCGCGCCGCGCTCAGGGCGCAAGCGGAGCCACCATAGGCGCAAGGGCGGCATACATAGGCGGTTGTGCCGGAACTGCCTGCACCCTGACCGACGAGCTTTACGGCGTGCCCGCAGGCGGCACCATGGCTCATTCGTGGGTGCAGATGTTCGACAGCGAATACGACGCGTTCAAGACCTACTGCGAGCTGTATCCCGACAATCCAACCCTGCTTGTGGATACCTACAACACCCTTAAAAGCGGCGTGCCGAACGCCATAAAGGTGTTTAAGGAGGTGCTGCTGCCCAAGGGCAAGACCAAGTGCGCCATCCGCCTTGATTCGGGCGATATTTCGTATCTCTCCAAAAAGGCGCGCAAAATGCTCGACGACGCAGGGCTGACCGACTGCACCATCACCGCTTCCAATTCGCTTGACGAGGGACTTATCCGCGACCTGATGATGCAGGGAGCACAGGTGGATACCTTCGGAGTGGGTGAGAGGCTGGTCACCTCCTCAAGCTCGCCCGTTTTCGGCGGAGTTTATAAGCTTGTGGCGGTCGAGGACGAGAGCGGAGAGATAGTGCCCAAGATAAAGGTGAGCGAGAACACTGCCAAAATCACCAATCCCCACTTTAAAAAGCTGTACCGCTACTACGACAACGAGAGCGGCAAGGCGCTTGCCGACGAGCTGTGCGTGTATGACGAGATCGTTGACGACTCAAAGTCTCACACCATTTTTGACCCCAACGCCACATGGAAAACAAAAACCCTCACCGACTTTACGGCGAAAGAGCTGCTTGTTCCGGTGTTCAAAAACGGCGAGTGCGTTTATGAGCTGCCCGACATAAAGGAGATTGCCGCCTATGCCAAGGCTCAGATAGACCTGCTTTGGGACGAGGTGAAGCGCTTTGAAAATCCGCACGCGTATTATGTCGATCTTTCAAAAAAGCTTTACGAGATAAAAAGCATCCTGCTCAGCGTATATGGCATGTGAGTAAGGCTGCGGCAATATTAAGGCAACACCGCACAATTCAAGGCGCACGGCGGCAAGGCGACAGCCTTACCTCGATTTATTTGTACAACCTGACGAAAAATCTTACTGTGCAATCCGCACACCTGAATTATGCGGTATTGCCTTAAACAGATGATCAAAACCGGGAAGATAAGCTGCAAACGCAGTACCTTCCCGGTTTTATTACATATGATATACGGACATCTATTTGAATTATTGATCTGCTTGACCCGCCGTTGCAGAAAGGCTTTGCTAATGCCGACCTATAAAAAGGCGGAGAAAGTGCCCACCGGCACGGCGGAGAAAGTGCCCACCGGCACGGCGGAGAAAGTGCCCACCGGCATGGCGGAGAAAGTGCCCACCGGCATGGCGGAGAAAGTGCCCACCGGCATGGCGGAGAAAGTGCCCGCCGGCATCAGCGCAGATGCTCTTCCTCTATTATTTCGGCGATAAGCTCTCTTTCGTCCATGTGGTGCTTAACGCCGCGAATCTCCTGATAATCCTCGTGACCCTTGCCTGCAAGCACTATTATGTCGCCGTCCTCCGCGTTCAGCATACAGTAGCGTATCGCTTCCTTGCGGTTGGGCACCACCACGTATTTGCCGTCGGTTTTGGCAAGACCCGTTTTGATGTCCTCAATAATATCCATAACGTCCTCAAAGCGCGAGTTGTCCTCGGTTATAACCGAAAGATCGCTCAGCCTGCCCGACGCCTCGCCCATTTCATATCGGCGAACCTTGGGGCGGTTGCCGCCTGCGCCGAACAATGTTATAAGGCGGTGAGGGTTGTACTGCCTGAGCGTGGTCAGCACGTTTTCCATAGACAGCGCGTTGTGTGCGTAGTCTATCAGCAGGCTGTAGTTGCCGGGAACCTTTACGGGCTCGACCCTGCCCTTTACATGGGCGATCTTAAGGCCGTTGATTATCGCTTCGTCGGGGATGTCAAAAAAGCTGACGGCGCTTATTGCGGCAAGCGCGTTATATACGTTGAATATTCCGGGCACGCCGACGTCGAGCGAAAGCTCGCGCGCGCCCTTTGTTTCAAAGTGAACGCCTATAAAGCCTCCGTCCGAGAGCAGCCTGTCGCCCTCTGCGCGAAGCTGCGCCTCCTGCGAGAAGCCGAAGGTGTGCACCTCGCCGTCAAAGTCTTTGGTGACGTTTTTCCATTCGGGGTCGTCGCAGTTTGCCGCGGCGTTTTTGCATTGACGGAACAGCAGGCTCTTGCAGTACAGATACTCCGCCATGTCCTTGTGCTCAACTCCGCCTATGTGGTCGTTCGAGAAGTTTGTGAATATGCCGACATCAAAGGTGAGCCCCGCAAGGCGGCTGTGCTTAAGACCTATCGACGACGCTTCTATGACCATGGCCTTGCAGCCGGCGTTTATCATGTCGCGCAGCGCTTTTTGTATCTCGTAAGACTCGGGCGTGGTGTTGTCGGTTTTGTATGTCTTTCCGTCATACACAATGCCCAGCGTGCCTATGGTGCCCGTCTTTATGCCTGCCTGCTCAAAAATCGCGGCTATCATGGCGGCGGTGGTCGTTTTGCCCTTGGTGCCCGTTATGGCAACGGTCATCAGCTCGCGCGCGGGATTTCCGAAGAACTCGGCGCTCATAAGCGCAAGGGCAAGGCGCGTGTCGGCGGTTTTGATTACCGCTACGTCATCCGGAACCTCAAACCCGAGGTCGTCGCTTATAACAAGCGCGGCGGCGCCCTTTTCAACGGCGGACTGCGCAAATTTGTGTCCGTCGGCGGCGTAGCCCTTAAGACAAACGAACACATCGCCGGCGCCCACCTTGCGCGAATCATACACTATGTCGTTTATTTCGGGGTCGGCAGGGTTGACCGGTTCATATTTCAGGTTTTTCAGCAGTTGCAAAAGCTTCATTTATCTCGCTTCCTTATCATATAGATTTGTATGTACATATTTATTATAGCAATAAAATCACCCGTTTACAACCGAGAAAAAGGGGCGGATAACCGTTTTTTTATTTATTAGTGAATTTTAACTAAAAATTTCGGAAAAAATTTTTTACCCACTCAAAAAACATGCCGTCCGGGTGCCCAAATGGGGCAATTACCTCAATAATTCCGCGTCGGCTTTGGAACTTTTCACAAATGTTATGCCATTAATATGCACAAAAAACAGATGTAAAGTTTGTTGAAAACATAAAATCAAAGAAAAAAACAGGTAAAAATAAACAAAAAATTGACGTGAAATTAACATCTTAGATAAAAAGTACAAAAGTGGTTGAAATTTGATTGATTTTTTGATATTATTTAGTTAGTGGAACAGAGTGTCGTTTGTGCAATTTGCTCCATCAACTTAAAAAAATATTTTTTGAAAGAAGGACATTCCAATGAAAAAGATTTTGGCCATTCTTTTAGCGGGAATGATGACTGCTACAGCTCTTGCAGGCTGCGGCGAGTCAGGCGGTTCCGGCACAGAATCCAAGGCAGACGGCGGTTCCCAGGCGGACAACACCTCTAAGTCGGACGGCGGCGGCGCTACAATCGACCCCTCGTTCCCCGACGAGTCTCTGTTCGGCGACGAGACCAACATCACTCTTAAGGTATGGGCTCCCGATAAGGCGGTCAACCTCACAAAAGAGCAGGTTAAGGCTTTCCAGGACCACTATTCCAACACAACCTTCGCATCTATCGAGGTTGTTGCTCAGGGCGAGAGCGACGCGGCTACCATGATCGTTAACGACCCCGAGAAGGCGGCAGACGTATTCGGTTTCCCGAGCGACCAGCTTGAGAAGCTCGTTGACGCAGACGTTCTTTCTCCCGTAACCAAGGGCTTTGTTGACACGGTTAAGGCTAACAACGCAGAAAAGACCGTTACCGCCGTAGAGGCAGAGGACGGCAGCCTGTATGCTTATCCCGAAACCAACGACAACGGCTACTATCTGGTATTTGACAACACAGTTGTAACCGCAGACGACGCCAAGACCCTTGAGGGCGTTCTCGAGGCTTGCAAGAAGGCCGGCAAGCAGTTCATTCTTGACAGCGGCAACGGCTTCTACTCCTGCGTATTCGCATTTACCGGCGGCGCTGTTATCGACGGCTTTGAGGCCGACGGCGAAACCCAGAAGTTCGTTGAATACGACGAGACCGAGGTTGTTAAGACTCTCATGGCTTTTGCAAAGCTGATGAAGGACTACAAGGGCACCTATACCTCTCAGGATCCCGCAAACATTTCCACAGGCTTTAAGAACGGCACAGTTGCAGCGGGCGTTGACGGCTCCTGGAACTCCACCGCAGACAAGGAAGCTCTCGGCGACAAGTTCGGCGCTGCCAAGCTCCCCACCATCAACGTAGGCGGAACCGACAAGCAGATCATCTCAATGTTCGGTTACAAGTACATCGGCGTTAACTCTCATACAAAGTATCAGCGTGCAGCTCAGATCCTTGCTTACTACCTCACCGGTTTACAGTGCCAGCAGGATAGAGCAGAGAAGCTCGGTTGGGGTCCCTCCAACAAGGCTGCTCAGGAAGCTCTTGCAGACGATCCCATCCTCACCGCTATCAGCGAGCAGGCTGAGAACGCTGTTCCTCAGGTTAAGATCGCAGGTACATTCTGGAGCTCCATGGGTACTCTCGGCAGCGAGCTGTACAAGGACGCTTGGAATCCCGACGACGAGGCTGCTACCAAGACTCTGTTCGAGAAGACCATCGCCAACATCCGCGACGAAGGTTAATGCACGCTTTGTAATCAACGCGGCATAAGCAAAAAGGTTAATAACGGGGTGCCCCCGGGCGGGGCGCCCCGCGTACCCGATTTACGTTTTCTTTACACCAAACGAATAATATTTTTATTATACAAAGGGAAAACGTAAAAATAAAAATATTATTAGTTTGGTGTATATAATAAAAAAGAGAGACAACAGACTTTTTAAAGGAGAGCTTATATGACATACGTTGAATATAAAATGCTCAATCCGATGCAGAAGTTTGCTTATAACTTTAAGAAGTTTTTCAAAAACGCGCCGGGCGCGATCGGCAGGTTTTTCAAGGCCGTGGGTCTGGCAATCGTACATTTCTTTGTTGGTATAGGCAAAGGCTTTAAAGATTTCGGCGTCACCTTTGTCAAGGGTGACTGGGCAACAAAACTTTCATACGTAATCTTCGGCGTTGGCGACATCCACAAGGGCAAGTATTACAAGGGCATCCTCTACTTCCTTGTTGAGGTTCTCTACGTACTCTTCATGGTGTTCTTCGGCGGCGAGTATATTTACAAGTTACCCACCCTCGGTACCGCTACCAAGGTTGTAGAGTATGACGAGTTCGGCTTTGAAAAGGTTCTCGATCACGGCGACAACTCCATGATCATCCTGCTCTACGCCACACTTACAATCGTTGTTACCATCGTTGTATTTGCTGTTTATATTTCCAACATCAAGGACGCTTACCGTCATCAGATAATGAGACAAAACGGCGAAAAGCCTACCTCTCTCAAAGTAGACGCTAAGGAATTCCTCGACGGCAAATATCACATCACACTTCTTTCCTTCCCGATCCTCATGATCGGCATCTTCAACATCCTGCCGCTTATCTTCATGATCTTGATAGCGTTTACCAACTACAACGGTAAAGAGCATCTGGTCATGTTTGACTGGGTGGGAATGCAAAACTTCGGCAACCTGCTCAACGTTGTCGATAGCGCCAGAAAGGCAAACACCTTCTTCGGCATTGCGGGCTGGACGCTCATCTGGGCTATAGCCGCAACCTTCTCAAACTACATTCTGGGTATTATCGTTGCCTTGATGATCAACAAAAAGGGCATCAAGCTCAAGAGCTTATTCAGAACCATGTTCGTAATCACCATCGCTGTTCCCCAGTTCGTGTCCCTGCTCCTTATGAGCCAGATGCTCACTCAGGACGGCGCTTTCAACATCTTGCTTTCGCACTTTAACGGAGGGGTCAACCCACGAATAGACTTCCTGGCAGGCACTCCGCTGATGGCGAGAATGACGGTAATCATAGTAAACTGCTGGGTCGGCGTGCCATACACGATTTTGTCCATGTCCGGTATTCTTATGAACATACCCGAGGACTTGTACGAATCGGCGCGCATAGACGGCGCATCGCCGTTCAAGACCTTTACGAAGATCACGCTTCCCTACATGATCTTCGTTACAACCCCGCAGCTTATTACACAGTTCGTCGGCAACATCAACAACTTCAACGTTATCTTCCTGTTGACGGGCGGTAAGCCCTCCAATCCCGACTACCACAGCGCCGGCTACACCGACATCCTTGTAACCTGGCTGTACAACCTGTCGATGGGTGAACAGAAAGACTACGGCTTGGCGTCCGCAATCGGTATTTTGGTATTTATAATCTGCGCGACCCTGTCGCTGATTGTATATAACAACTCCAAGTCGATGAAGGATGAGGAGGCGTTCTCATGATAAAAAGCTATAAGTTCAGAAGAAATCTTGCCAACGCTATCATTTACATCATCCTCGGTGTAATGTGCCTTATCTGGATTTCTCCCTTCGTATATCTCGTGCTGCACTCGCTGCGTGCAGACGGCGGTGTTCTTACCAACAACGCCCTGCTTCCCAAGCAGCTCACCTTCCAGCACTTTATCGACCTGTTCGCAGGCTCGACTTCATCCTCGCTCAACTTCCCCAAGTGGTTCATGAACACCTTTGTTGTAGCCTGCTTCAGCTGCGTTATCTCGACCATTTCGGTTCTCGCGGTAAGCTACACGTTCAGCCGTCTCCGCTTTGGAATGCGTAAGCCCCTTATGAACATCGCCATGATCCTCGGCATGTTCCCCGGCTTTATGACAATGATCGCTATGTACTACCTGCTCAAGATCATGGGTCTTACCGATCCCACTCACGAGCTGTTCGGATTTGTAGAACGTCAGCTTGTCGGTCTTGTGCTGTGCTACAGCTGCGGCGCCGGTCTGGGCTTCCAGATCTCAAAGGGCTTCTTCGACACGGTTCCGCGTGCGCTTGACGAAGCCGCAACGATCGACGGCGCCACCAAGAACCAGATCTTCTGGAAGATCATACTTCCCATGTCCAAACCTATCGTAGTATATACCGTACTTACATCGTTCATCGGTCCTTGGACAGACTTTATTCTTGCCAAGATCATCATGGGCGATACCCACGAAAACTACACGGTTGCAATCGGTCTGCAGCTTATGATCGACCCCGACCACAAAACTCAGTATTTCCAGCAGTTCATGGCGGGCTCGGTTGTTGTTGCCGTTCCTATCACACTGCTCTTCCTCAAGATGCAGAAGTACTATGTAGGAGGCGTAACCGCCGGCGGCGTAAAGGGTTAATATCCTCTGTCGCTCATTATAAGGGCAAGCTCTTCAGGGCGGCAGTCAAAGGCTGCCGCCCTTTGTAAACGACTCCCCTTGCGGGACGTCAATGCCTTATCAGCCCACGGTGAGGCATGACTGATACTGTGGGCAGAAGGGCAGAATTATTATGAAAAAGCTACTGTCGGCTTTGCTGTGCGCCGCTCTGTTGTGCGCCGTCCTGCTTTCGGGCTGCGGCGAGACCACGGGCGCCGGAGACTCCGGTGACAACTCAATAGAGGCGCACGCATCCACAGACAAATACCGCAACTTTTATCAGATTTTTGTTTATTCGTTTTCGGATTCAAACAGCGACGGAATCGGCGATCTGCAGGGTATCACCACTCATCTCGATTACCTGAACGACGGCGATCCCAACGGGGGAAATGATCTGGGCATAGACGCCCTGTGGCTCACGCCCATCATGCCCTCCGAATCCTATCACAAATACAGCGTCGAGGATTATTACAACATAGACCCCGACTTCGGCACGCTCGAGGATTTTGACAAGCTGGTCGAGGAATGTCACAAGCGCGGCGTCAATATCATTATTGACCTGGTGCTCAACCACATTTCTTACAAAAACCCGCTGTTCCTCAATGCCTGCGCCGAGGTAGAGCAGGGCAAGCTCGACGGCGACGCCGAGTATTTTGAGTTTCACGAGGACGGCTACTACGGTCCCGACGTGAACACTATCCTTGTCGGCGATTACTATTGTGAGGCGAACTTCTCCGAGACAATGCCCGAGTGGAATCTCTCGTCGGACAAAACAAGAGCCGAGTTTGAAAAGATCGCCAAGTTCTGGCTTGACCGCGGAGTTGACGGCTTCCGCCTCGACGCGTGCAAGTACTTTTCAAACAAGCACACCGACGGTGTTGAGTTTCTGAAGTGGTTCACCGACACCTGCCGCAGCATAAAGAGCGATGTGTATCTTGTCGGCGAGGAATGGGACGCGGACTCCTTTATTGAGGAGCTGTACCACAGCGGTATAGACAGCCTGTTCGCCTTCCGCTTTGCCATGAGCACCGGCGACATCGTTGACTGCATGAACTCGCAGAAGGGCGCGTCCTTTGTCAAAAAGCTCGTAGGCTACGAGGACAAGATGAGAGCGGCTAACCCCGACTTCATCAACGCGATGTTCCTGTCCAATCACGACCAGGTGAGAATCGCCAACGCGCTGCAGGGAAAGGGTCCCGACTATGAGCGCTTTGCGGCTAATGTCTATATGCTCGCGCCGGGCAACTCCTTCACTTATTACGGTGAAGAGATAGGTATGACCGCCGCCGAGACCACGAGCGACGCGTATTACCGTCTGCCCATGGTGTTTGACAGCGATAAGCTACAGGCGATACATATTCCCAACGCCAATATAGGGTATGAGGCTCCCGAGGGCGGCGGAGTGAAGCAGCAGCTTGAGGACAAGGACTCTCTGCTCAATTACTACCGCGAGCTCATTAAGGTAAAGCTTCAGAATCCCGAGATAGCGCGCGGACACATCACGGAGCAGAAGGACTTCGGCGAAAAGGAGATAGGCGCCTACATTGTGGATTATAACGGCAGCAAGCTGCTTGTTGTTCACAACTTCTCAAACGAAGAAACAAAAGAGCTGACCATAGGTGACGATGTGCTGCCAAATGCCACCCTGCGTGCCTCGCTTATCGGCCCCGAAAAGGCTAAGGCGGAGCTCAAGGACGGCAAGCTTACACTTCCGGCACATTCGTCAGTTATTCTCAAGCCGGCAGAGTGATTCATACAGTTATCTGCGGCCTGCCGCTGTAGTTTACTTTCAAACAAAAATACGCCCGAAACGGCGTTAAATTGATAAAAGATACATAAAAATACCTTGACAGGCACCCTGATTTATGGTATCATCATCAATAGAGGGATTGCGGATTTATTGCAATTCAAATGTATATTTATGAGGTGTGTTATGGACGTTAAGATGATTTCTAAAAGATACAGTACTCCTACGTATATCAAGGCTATCGGAACGCTGCTTTTCCCGGCTGTGTTCGTCGTCATGCTGGTAATGCCCATATTTGAGCTGATTCCGCAGGATGTTTACCTGAACGTGTTCAACGTAAACGGCGTAGCCACCGGTTCGTACGAGTCAACACAATATACTATGTTCACAATGCTTGCCAACGATTACGGCAACAACATCGGCTTTACCGTGTTTATGATCCAGTCCATCCTCGCGGTGGTTTGCGGCGTAGCTCTTCTTTGGGTCAACCGCGCAAAGCTTGCGGTCATTCCCGCTGCGGTTCTTATGTGGGAGGTTATCTTCTCCGTATTCAGAAGCCCCGCAAAGCTGTTTACCGGCGTTGAGTTCTGGACAGAGATGAACAAGGCAGGTCTTGCTTCGGTAGATGTTTCCACCGTTCCCGACGGCGGTTTCGTAAGCCGCTATGCTGTTGACGGCAAGGATTGTATTTTCAATACCCTCGGCAACTACTGGATGCTGTGGGTTTGCGGTCTGGTTCTTATGGCTGCCGTTATAGCAGGCGTTGCCGTTACCAAGACCCTTATCGAAAAGCAAAAATAATTTAGAAGTTTTCATTTCGCTGCACTCCGGCCGACCGGGGTGCAGTTTTTTGTTTTAGTCGGGACGAAAGAATATCCCGGGCGAATAACTGCGATCACCCCCGAAAACTACGTCGGATTCCGCTCATGTGACACAGCGGTTACAGCTATTTCGATACCATAACCTTGTTAAAGCCGACCGCGGCATGAACAGCGAAAAATTTCTTGACAAAAGAAAACGGCTGATGTATAATGATGGAACGTGGGACATTCTGTAACTGCGCCCTTTTATAGGTAGGGGCGGGTCTGGTGTCTTACAGGTTTTATCAATTCTAATAAACACGAAAGGAGGAAAAACATGCCTACATTTAACCAGTTGGTACGCAAGGGCAGAGAGGTTGCCGAGAAAAAGGCAAAGGCTCCCGCACTTTTGAAGGGCTGGAACTCTAAGAAAAGAGTTGCAATCAACCAGAACTCCCCGCAAAAGAGAGGTGTCTGCACCGCAGTAAAGACCGCTACCCCCAAAAAGCCTAACTCCGCGCTGAGAAAAATCGCCAGAGTAAGACTTTCTAACGGTATTGAAGTCAGTTCCTACATCCCCGGCGTCGGCCACAACCTTCAGGAGCACAGCGTTGTTCTGATCCGCGGCGGACGTGTTAAGGACTTGCCCGGTGTTCGTTACCACATTGTCCGCGGCACACTTGACGCGCAGGGCGTAACGGGACGTATGCAGAGCCGTTCAAAGTACGGTGCAAAGCGTCCTAAGAAAAAATAAAAGGAATTGACAAAGCTCTCTTGACTTAAATAATTTAAGTTCTGCTATGTATGATATCTCAATTATTGTGAAGGAGGGAAGCAAAGTGCCAAGAAGAGGTTCTATTGCGAAGCGTGACGTATTACCCGATCCGCTTTATAATTCAAAATTGGTAACCCGTCTTATCAACAACATCATGTATGACGGCAAGAAGGGCGTTGCCCAGAAAATCGTTTACGGCGCGTTTGATATTATTGCCGAAAAGACAGGTAACAATCCGCTCGAGGTTTTTGAGCAGGCAATGGAGAACGTAATGCCTGTGCTCGAGGTTAAGGCCCGCCGTGTGGGCGGCGCCACTTACCAGGTTCCTATGGAGGTTCGTCCCGAAAGACGTCAGACCCTGGGTCTGCGCTGGATCTCGACCTACTCAAGAGCCCGCAGTGAGAAGACAATGAAGGAAAGACTTGCAGGCGAGATCCTCGACGCTGTAAACAGCGCCGGCGGCGCGTTCAAAAAGCGTGAGGATACCCACAAGATGGCAGAGGCCAACAAGGCTTTCGCTCACTACAGATGGTAATTTTTTTAGGAGGAATTTATGCCCAGACAGGTATCACTTGAACAGACAAGAAATATCGGCATCATGGCTCACATCGACGCCGGTAAGACTACTACAACTGAGCGTATCCTGTATTATACCGGCGTAAACCATAAGATTGGCGAGACCCACGACGGCGCATCCACAATGGACTGGATGGCGCAGGAAAAAGAGCGCGGTATCACCATCACTTCTGCTGCTACGACCGCATTTTGGGAAGGAAGCAAGCATCAGTACAAAAAGCACAGAATCAACATCATCGACACCCCCGGCCACGTTGACTTCACCGTAGAGGTTGAGCGTTCGCTGCGCGTGCTTGACGGTTCTGTAACGGTTCTCTGCGCCAAGGGCGGCGTTGAGCCTCAGTCCGAGACTGTATGGCGTCAGGCCGACAACTACGGCGTGCCGAGAATGGTTTACGTTAACAAAATGGACATCATGGGTGCAGATTTTTACCATGTTGTTCAGATGATGAAGGATAGATTAAAATGTAACGCCGTGCCCATTCAGCTGCCCATCGGCGCTGAAAGCGACTTCACCGGTATCATCGACCTTGTTACAATGAAGGCCGAGATCTACCACAACGAGGACGGCACGGATTATTCAGAGGAAGAGATCCCCGAGCACATGAAGGACATTGCCGAGGAGTACCATGAGAAGCTTATCGAATCCGTTGCGGAGCTCGACGAGGAGCTTATGGAAAAATACTTCGGCGGTGAAGAGATCTCTATCGACGAAATCAAAAAGACCATCCGCAAGGCTACTATCGAAAACACAATGGTGCCCGTCACCTGCGGCTCGTCCTACAGAAACAAGGGCGTGCAGATGATGCTCGACGCCGTTATCGATTACATGCCCGCTCCCACCGACATCCCCGCTATCAAGGGCGTTAACCCCGAAACCGAGGAAGAGGTTGAGAGACCCGCGTCCGACTCCGAGCCCTTTGCGGCGCTCGCGTTTAAGATCGCTACCGACCCGTTTGTGGGCAAGCTCTGCTTCTTCCGCGTATATTCGGGTATGGTTACCGCGGGTACCACCGTTTATAACTCCGTAAAGGACAACAACGAGCGTCTGGGCAGAATTTTGCAGATGCACGCCAACGACAGAAAGGATATCGACTGCTGCTACGCGGGCGACATCGCTGCTGCCGTAGGTCTTAAGAACACCACAACGGGCGACACTCTCTGCGACGAGAAGCACCCCGTTATTCTGGAGTCCATGGAATTCCCCGAGCCGGTTATCCGCGTGGCTATCGAGCCCAAGACAAAGGCGGGTCAGGAGAAGATGGGCATCGCTTTGGCAAAGCTCGCCGAAGAGGATCCCACCTTTAAGGCATACACCGACGAGGAAACAGGACAGACCATCATCGCCGGCATGGGCGAGCTGCACCTCGAGATCATCGTTGACCGTCTCCTCCGTGAGTTTAAGGTAGAGGCGAACATCGGCGCTCCCCAGGTTGCATACAAAGAGACCATCCGCAAGGAAGCCTCGGTTGACGAGAAATATGCCCGTCAGTCCGGTGGTAAGGGTCAATACGGTCACGTTAAGATCAACGTGTTCCCCAACAAGGATCACGGCTACGAGTTTGTTAACAGCGTAGTCGGCGGCGCTATTCCCAAGGAGTACATCCCTGCGGTAGATCAGGGTATCCAGGGCGCAATGCTCAGCGGCGTTGTGGCAGGCTACAACGTAGTTGATGTTAAGGTAGAGCTGTACGATGGTTCTTATCACGAGGTTGACTCTTCCGAAATGGCGTTTAAGATCGCAGGTTCAATGGCGTTCAAGAGCGCAATGAAGAAGGCGGATCCGGTTCTGCTCGAGCCCATAATGAAGGTTTCCGTAATCACTCCCGAGGAGTACCTCGGCGACGTTATCGGCGACCTCAACTCACGCCGCGGCATGATCCAGAGCATGGAGGCAGACAACGGCGTTCAGCGCGTTACGGCGCATGTTCCGCTTTCGGAGATGTTCGGTTACGCTACCGACATGCGTTCCAAGACTCAGGGACGCGGTCAGTATGTAATGGAACCCGACACCTATGCCGAGGTTCCCAGAAACATCGCCGAGAAGATCATGAGCGACAGAAACAAGAAAGACTAAGCCTCTCTTAAAGTTAATGCGCACAATTACTTTTAAAAAAGTATTGATTTTTTTGAAAAATATTGGTACAATATGAATAAATCTATGTAAATGCTTTCATTTACATTATCTAAGGAGGAAAATTCCAATGGCAAGAGAAAAATTTGAAAGAAATAAGCCGCACGTTAACATTGGTACTATCGGACACGTTGACCACGGCAAGACCACACTTACCGCTGCAATCACCAAGGTTCTCAACCTCGAGGGTGACGCCGATTTCGTTGATTACGCTAACATCGATAAGGCTCCCGAGGAGAGAGAGCGTGGTATCACAATCAACACCGCACACGTAGAGTAT
>CADBWP010000038.1 GCA_902798365.1 uncultured Ruminococcus sp. | reverse complement strand
TCATTCTCGTCGATCAAAATTTCAAAATTTAACGGCAAAACCAGTTGATTTCTTAAAACTTTCATTGTATAATTAACCTGCTTTCTGTGTGGTTTTTCGTCAATTAAATTATACAACGAAAGCACTGACCGGGCAACCCTTTTCGGGCTACCCGGTCTTTTACTTTGTTGGAGCTTAATGCGACAGCCCCGTGTTTTTTGGGTTGGGATAAAGTTATTTGTTTATTGATTTTTCGGGTTTGCATAGGGTTTTGTATAGGGCAAAGCAGACGCTGCCGTTTTCGCTAAAAATTTCTTGCATTATTGATAGTTTTATGGTATGATTAAGGTGCCAAATATAATTTTATATTTACACAAAACAAAAGTTTGTATTTTTTCGTAAAAATACAGGCTCTACTTTCACATTCTTTTGTTTTGTGTAGGAATTTTGTTTGGCGACAATCGGAGCTGTGTTTTTGGGCGTACAACTGCTTCGGTTGTGCGTCATTTTTAATTTCCGAAAATAATTATGAACGGAGGAGTTTTTGTGAAGAAAGGTATCAGCAAAGTTTTATCACTGTTGTTATCATTGTTAATTATGATTACAGCATTTACCGCGCTGCCTATAAGCGTTCAGGCGGCGGAGGCAATGGATACTTCAAATTGTGTCGTTCTTGAACTAAACGCAACGACAAGAGGTACGTATTGGTATTATGATAGCCAAAGCGACAGATATATATATAATTATGATGAAAACCATATTAGATATGTGCTCTTTACTTTTATCCCTGAAGATACCGGGATATATCGTTTTGCTTCCACGGACTATTATAATGAATTGGATGCTACGCTATACAACTCCGATATGGAACAAATTGATAATTGCAGAAAATATCAGAATTTTTATTTTGAGCATGAACTGATAGCGAATAATCAGTATTTCTTAAAGGTATGTCTCTTAAATAATTCGTGGGAATCAGTTTGTATGAAAGTAACAAAAACAATAGCTCCAACTGCATTGATTATCAATGAGGGAGATACGATTTCTGATTATTCATCGGTTTCCGAATGGTTGAGTTGTAGTTTTTTGCCAGCAGACGCAAGAAAAGAATCTGTATCATGGCATTCTGATGATGAAAATATTGCAACGGTTAATGATGAAGGAATGGTCGAATTTAAAAACGTTGGAACAACTGTTATAACCGCTACCTCTGAAAGCGGATTGACCGATAGTATTACTGTAACAACCAAAGAATACCTACCGACAACCGGTATTTCAATTGAAGGAGAAAACTTTGTTTATAATGTAGGTAATACCGTTGATCTGAGCGCACAGTTTGCCCCTAACGGTGCAAAAGAACCGACAGTGTGGAGTTCCAGTAATGAAGATGTTGCTGAGATTATTTCTGATAGTACTTTTTATGGGAGTTATTTTAGTGATGGGACAAAGTTCTTTGGAACTTGTTGTGAAATAGAATTGAAATCTGTCGGTTCAGCAGTTATTACAGTTACTACACAGAGCGGTTTTACAGATAGTGTTACTATTACTGCCGACAATACTATTAGAGGCTGGAGTGGTTATAACTGTAAATGGGGATTAGATGAGGACGGCACCCTGACTATAAGCGGCGACGGGGAAATGGGTTATAATTTATCGGAAACTCTTGCCGGATACGGGATCGAAATAAAGCGCGTAATTATTGAGGACGGCGTGACAAATATAGGGAGTTCAGCATTTGAAAACTGTACGCAATTGACCGATATTTCCATTGCAGATAGTGTAACAAGAATCAACTATAACTCCTTTGAGAATTGTACTGCACTTACAAGCATTATTATTCCGGGAAATGTACAGAGAATAGATAGCTTTGCTTTTGATAATTGCACAGCGCTTACAGATGTAAAACTTTCAGAAGGTATAACGAGAATTGACTGCAACGCATTCAATGGCTGCAACAGCCTTAAGAGTATTGTTATTCCCAAAAGCGTTAACAACATGGGAAACGGTAGTGCGGTTCCCGACATCCCGTTTTCAGGCTGTGACGACATTACCCTTTCGGTGTATAAAGATTCCTACGCCGAAACCTATGCACGGGAGAACGGCATTCCTTATGTTATTTTAAGTGAAGAAGAACCTCAAACCTACACCGACGAGGTGACCGGTGTTTCGGTGATTACTGCCGACGGCAGCGAATACGCGCTTGACGTTACCGATCAGACCGCCGCGAGTGAGGGCGATGTAGCAGTCGCTTTGGACGAGAGGATCGAAAAAGTGTATGACATCTCTTTGATGAAGGACGGCGCCGAAACGCAGCCCGACGGCAAGGTGACCGTAAGGATACCCTGCGACAACGAAAGCGCAAGGGTGTATCGCGTTGAGGCGGACAATTCGCTGACCGATATGAACGCCGTTTATGATAACGGATATTCTGTTTTTGAGACCGACCATTTCAGCAAGTACGTTTTGACGGTTCCCAAAACAATAATTTACGGCGACGTGGATTTTAACGGCGTTATCAGTATTATTGACGCTACCGCCATTCAACGCTACCTTGTCGAGTATGATACATTGACCGACAATCAGCTCGCTGCCGCCGACACCAACGGCGACGGAGATGTGACCATCGACGACGTTACTCACCTGCAAAGGTATCTTGCGGAATATGGTGTTGTTTTGGGTTATGCAAACGCATAAGCGTTTGGAGCCTGCGAGCGATAGCTCCCGATAAAAAAGCATAATAATAACACCGGCAGAGCTCTCTGTTATGAGGCTTTGCCGGTGTTGTTTTTTTGTAAACCCGGTTATTGCTGCGGCTTATATTCCGACCAGCTTCCCTCGGGGTATCTGCGTTTGGTTTTCATGTTGCCGGGGTCGGTTGAGGGCTCAACCGACAAATCTATTTTATAGACCTTTCCGGGCTTGTCCGTGCCGTATTCCAGATCGACCGTCTGATAGGCGTCCTTGCCCTCGGCAACCTCGCGGTCGGTAACGCCCGAATCAAATATGATTCCGCCGGTTATTCCCCACGGGGCAACAACGCGGTAAATATCGGTGCCTTCTATCTGCTCCATCTTAAAGCCCGGCCATTCGGCAAAATAGTAGGACTCCTTTGTAAAGCTGTTGAACGCCATTCCGCCCCACCAGTAGGCGCAGACCGTATCCCACTTTGTTTCGCTGTTGTCGTAATACACATAGCCCGGCTCTATGTCGTTGAGGTCGAGCTCCATTTCTTCAAGATATTCGTCGAGCGGGTCGGTCGTGTCTTTGTAATGAACGGGAACGCCGAACTCAAGCGCGGTAACATCCTTTGAGAACGCCGCCTCCAAAAATTCGGGAAATATATTTCTCCAGCACTCTATCATGTGCTCGCCGGGTTCGTATTTGCTGAAAACAAGCTTGTCCTTGGGGTATTCGCTGTCGCACAGCTTGTTGTACATTTCTTCGGTGACGTCGCCGTTATCGGTTTTGTAGCCGCCGGCATAAAAATACAGAAGCGGCGCGTTTTCCATGCTCAGCTTGTCCTTAAGAAACTCTGTCCATTCCTTTTCGGCGTACATATCAAGGGTTGCGGACAGCACGCCGCCTGCGCTAAAGCAGTCGGGACGCGACAAAACCGTATAGAAGGTCTCAAGTCCGCCCAGGGACGCTCCCGCAAGGAAAGTGTGCTGCGCATCGGTATAGACGTTGTAGTTTTGCTGCACGTAGGGCAAAACGATGTCGCACACAAAGTCGGCATAGGCGCTGCCGCGCTTTCTGGTCATGTCCTCCGTGTTGATCTGCGCGTACTCTTCTTCCGTGTTGATCTCTCCCAGATCGGGAACGAGCTCGTCCCATCTGTAAACGTCGTTGTTCTCTGTGGCGACGATTATAGTCTTGTTGTCCGTGACCGCCGCCATGGCTTCCGCGCTTTCGGCAACGTTCCAGCAACAATAGTCGTTGTCCATCTCTCTGTCTGTGCCTGTCGCCAGAACGCTCTGACCGTCAAACAAAACCACAACGGAATACTTTTCTTCGCTGCTTTTGTCGTAATCCGCAGGCGTCCAGATATAAACCTTTTTGTCGCGTCCGTCAAAGGTGAATTTCTTTGTTTCAAACTTGGGGTCATATGTCGGCTCGGTACCATCGGTATAGGGAAGCAGCTGCTTTTCATTAAGATACCAGCCGCTGACAAAGCTGTTGAAGGCTACGTCCATGCTCTCGTTGTCTCCGTAAGCAACGCGCACCATGTTGTACAGGGCGGCGTCCGCCTCGCAGCAAAACGTGACTTCGTCGCCCACTTCGCCGCTTTTCTCCATTTTTACCTCTGCGGTCTCGCCGCTTGCGGTGTTTTGAAAGACCGCCGTTATCTCGGTGACTTCCTTGGGAGCCCTTATGTTCAGCTTGTGCATCAGTTCAACGGCTTTCTTTTCCTGTTTTTGTGAGTTGTCTGCGGCGTTCTCCGCAGACGAACAAGCCGTTACCGTCAAAGCGCAAAGCACGGCACACATTGATCCTGCCAGTATTTTTTTGATTCTCATTATTTGCTTCCTTTCATACAGCTGCTTATCCATTCCAAAAAGTTGTCGGTACTTTCGCCGGTGCGCTCTGCCTCCGTGTGGTTTTGCGCCCACACGGTCTCAAAGTCAACGCTTTCAACGCCGTCGCAGCTTTCGAGAGCGAGTGCAAGATTGATCTCTGTCGTAAGTGAGTTTGTCTGCTGCTCTATGCCCGAGCGGATACGCCAGTACTTTGCAACGTTGGCCGAGCCGTATCCCTCTTCGCTTTTCATCAGATAATACAGCGGCGAATACATTTGCACGCGCTTTTCCACGCTGTTTCCGAACGAATCGGTCTTTGCCAGAGCCTCGTTGTATTCTGCGGCATATTCGCTGTTCAGACTGTTGAGCACACCTGCGAGTGTGCTGTCAAAGTGCGCGCCCTTGCCGTCGCCGTAGCCGAACAGCGTGTTGTAGCTGTTTGGCCAGTCAAAAGCCACCATACCCTCGGACGCAGGCTTGCAGTTTTGCGCAAAGTCCGCTATGCTTGTGATGGTTGCGGTATTTGTGCTTTCGTCGTAGGTGATCCACTTTTTGTCCGCGTTCAGCTCGTCAATATACTCCTGCGGCGAGCTGTTTTTGAAATTCGTATCGGACAGGTAATTGTTGAGCGAGCCTTCGATAACGCTCTTTACATAATCATAGTAGCTGCCTGCCTGATATATCCCGTCCTCAGACTCCGTCAGGGTCAAAGCCTTGCCGTTTTCATCGGTAAAGCCGGCGCTGTTGACATATTCGGCGTAGGCGGTTGCCAATCCGTCCGAGATAGCCTTTCTGTCCTCGGTTATGCCCTTTCGGGTGCAGCCCATCATCCACTCATATTCCGCATTGGCTGTGTTGAGGCTTGTAACGGGGCACCACGCCATAGCGCCCTTTATCGAGTCCGACACACCCTGCACCGCGCCTATAGCCTCAAGGTACGGATCGTACAGCTTGCTGTCTCCGGACGCGCCGAGGATCGCCGCCTGTGCGCCGCCTCCGCTTGTGCCGAACGCAAAAATGCTCTCGGAGTCGCCCGCAAGCGCATCGTCGGCGTAGCGAAGATAACGTATCGCAGCCTTAAGGTCGGTAACGCCTGACGGAGCGCCCTCGTTTATACCGCGGCAGCCCGGGCAGACAAAGACAACACCCTTGGATGTGATATTCGCAATATCCTCGGTCAAAGGAGTGTTTTGTTCCAGCATCTCCTCGGGGAATGCCTCGGCAGCAGCATAGCCGGGTGTGTATATCTGCATGGCGATCGGTGCGTTCAGGGCTGTAAAGCCGCCAAGCTCCGCGCTCTCGTTCAAAGCGCAGGTAAAGGTGCCGTCGCCGTTGTCAGTCACGTCCATATATTTGCCGGGTACAAACACCGCCAGCTGTTCATAGCTTTCATCGGCAGGGGTCTCGCAATAAGCGATGCCTGTCTGATAGTATATATCGGCGTCCTCCATGTGCTTCCACTTTGCCATATCGGGCTTGGGAAGATTTGTTACGGGCACAGGCGCCGTGGTTTCCTCTGTTTTGTTATCGGCAGAGCCGCCGCAGCCGGCAAACAGCATTGCCGTAATCGTGATAAGTAAAACAAAAGACAGTATTCTTTTCATATTTTTTACTCCTATCGCCCGGAGCATACGATATTGCAAAAGCATCGTCATGCCTCCGGGAAAAATTTTCCTTTACAGTTGCCTGCGGCAAATATTTTTCGGTCAAATCAAATCGTGCGCGGCTTATTGAAGACGATAGGCGTCGGCACGTTTTTTATTCGGTCAGATGATCATAAAGCAGCAATGTCGCCATGTTTCCGGGATCGCTTCCGTTGCTGTCGCAAAAAAAGCAATATCCGCTTTCGGGTGTAAAAAAATCCATAGAGGAGTAGTCAGAAATAGCGCCCTCGTGCCCTATGCCTCCCGCGAACATCTGCGTCAGTCCGTAACCGTATTTTTCTCCGTGATCGGGTGAATAATCCGCGGTCATTTCGCGCAGGGTATCCGGGCTGACGATTTTGCCGCCTGACAAGCCCTCCATCCATTTGACCATATCGGGAGCATTGGAAGCAATATCTCCGGCTCCTTTTGACACACCCTTTATCTTTACTTCTTCTATCTCGCTGTCACATATCAGGTTTTCTGCCCATTTGGGGGAATCAGATACTTCCGTGATCAGCCCCGTGTGCTTCATATCCAAAGGGTCAAATATGTTCTCGCGCAGAAAATCGTTATAATACTGACCCGAAACCTGTTCCACGATGTCCGCGAGCAGGATATAGTTGGAATTTGAATACACGAAGGAGCTGCCGGGTTCAAACAGCAGCGGTTGGCTGAATATCCACTCCTTGATCAGGGCTGTGTTTTCCTCCTCGGTTTTTCCGCAGGGCAATGTGCCTGCAAAGCCCTCGCCCACGGTATCGCGGATACCCGAACGCATCGTCAGCAAGTGCTTTATCGTAATATCCTTGCCCCTGTCATATTCGGTAAAGTATTTGTCGATCGTATCGTCAACACCGAGCCTTCCCCGGTCGCGCAGGATCATAACCGCGGCGGCACAGAACTGCTTTGACACAGACCCGATATACATCGATGTATCGACCGTCAGGGGCTCTCCGTTTTCATCCGTACCCGTTGCTCTTTGATATACGACATTGCCGTTATGTGTCAGATAAATTACTCCGTCATACTTTATTTCTTCGAGCTTATCGCTTATGTATGCGGCAAGCTCGGCATCTGTTTTATCGGCGGCGGTCGTTTCCTCCGTTTTGCCGCTGTCGGAACAGCCGCAGGAGGTCAACAGTATCGCTGTAAGCAAAACAGATAATACAATTGATAATACTCTTTTCATTTCTTTGCCTCTCGGTTCAAAGCTCTTCTCTGTGCGTCAGAAATGTATGCAGAAAATCCCCGAATATCAGCGACCACGCGGTTTCGTGATGCGGCTTATCAAAAAGGATGACCTCGTTCAGGCGTTCCGCCGGATAAAACTCCGATATCCCGTCATACACCGCCTGCGTACTCTCGCATATCATCTTTTCCAATTTACCGACCGCTCCGCTGTAGATGTATAGATACGGTACGGAGCCGCTCAGCCTTGAAGCCGTCCAGCCGACGATATCCCGGACAGAGTACCAGAGAAACATGGGAGAACAGACGCCGGACATACAAAACTTGTCGGCATGGCTGAGAGCGGTAAAGAACGCCTGCAAGCCTCCCGAGGAGCTGCCGCAGAACGCTGCGGCGTTTCTTCCCGTCTGAACGGGAAACCGGTTTTCAACCTCCGGCATCACCGTATTCACAACAAAATCATCAAACGCTTCGCCCTCGCAAGCCATCATTCTTCTGATGTGCCGGGGCATATCGTCGGGGCATCTGATTGAACCGATGCTTTTGGGCGTCAGTTCCTTTGCCCGTTGAAGGGGATTGTCGTCGTTGTGTATGCCGACGATGATCGCTTTGCCGACTTCATTTACAGCTTCGCGGGTGTGCCAACAGCCAAGCTGACCCGGAAGGTTATCCTCAAACAGATTCTGCCCGTCCGTCATATAGATGACCGGCAGCCTTTCGTCGTCTTCGCGGTCGGGAACATAAACGCGCACCTTCCTGTTTCTCCCGGTATAATAGGGCAGGCTGAGCTCAAACAATTCTTCCCTGATCATCCTGATCCTCCCTCGGTAATACTATTTTCCGTCCGCAGCCAAAATCGCCTTGATCGGGTAGTTGTCAACGGCAAAGGTATTTTTGTCGGGATTTATATCGAGAACGGCTTTGTCGGAGGCGGTACTCTCGGCGCATTGTTTATACGCCCTTTCGAGCAGACTGTCCTTTTGCTCTGCCATATCCGTCCATTTGCCGTCCGAATAAAGGAAGCTCTCGCCCTTGTTGACGATTCCGCTGACGGTCATACCCTCAAAAAAACCGGTGCTGTACGGGAACACCTCGGCGTACTTTTCGCCGTGCTTCACAGTCAGGATGACCGAGTATCTATCTCCCTTTTTCAGCGCGTGTTCGTTTGTGAGGTCGATCACATGGGAGCCTGCGTATCGGTGAGATTGAACGCCCGTTTCAAGCAGCGTGCCGAATGATGGATTATCGCTCTCAACATCCTTATATATTTCGTAGGTCACCTCGGCGTCGGGAAAGGCTGTTCTGTACTCGAGCTGACAGAACCTTTCGTCCTCCTCCGCTTCAAAGATGTTCGCCGTTTTGGTTTCGGCGTCGTATTCCGTGGTTCCGTACCACATCGTCATCATCAAATCGTACTGATCGTAATTGCGCTCGGTATGCCCGGCGGTTTTATTATTGTCAAACACATAGCTCAGAGCCGCCAAAAGGGATGTGTCGTAATAAGAGATGTAAAAGTAACCGTCGTCGGGATCATCGCCGTTGGTCTGGAGACCCCAGCTGTTCTTGATGATTATAGCGCCGTTTTCGGGCGGCGTTGTGCCCTCGATGACCTCGCCGGACTTCTTGTTCCTGGTAAAGCTTTCCTTCGGAAAATCATCATCATAGCCTACAACAAGTACTGCGTGATCAGGCTCCTCATCGCCGCTGTAATATACCGCGCGGTTTTCGTGCCTGAATCCCGGGTGGTTGGCGTGAAGCGCCACCGTGACGCCGTGTCCCTGATAAAGCTCTGTCTTTATCGCGTCGATGCCTTCCCGGTTAAAAACATAGCTTCCGTCTGAATCGGTTTCGGCAGGCGGCGGCAAAATTCGGCTGTCCCTGAACAGCGCGGCGGAATGTGCGCTGCGGTATTCGGCATTGAGCGGAAGCTGCCACTCGACCGACGCTTCATCGTCGTAGGCATAGGGGTATTCGCCGTTGATCTCGGTGCTCTCATCAACAGGACCGAAGCCGCAGCCGAACAGATTAGCTGTGTGCACAAAGGGTCCTCCGATAAAATAAGGGGTCATTTCGTTTGTTTTCTCCGCTTCCGTCGGGTCAAATCCATCGCCCACCTGAGAAGCACGCACCCTGCCCATTACAACGTCGTCCTTTGTCATTCCGTGAAACATATACCACGCGATGTATTTTTCCGAAAAATTTACCTGTTCGTTTTTTTCGCCCGCAGGCACGCCCATATCGTTGGCATACAGATATGCGGTCTCGGCGGCTCCTGCCAAAGCAAATGTCCAGCAGTCGCCCCATTTCTGACACTTGACGGGAGTGACATAGTTTTTGCCGTCGGCGTTTCTCAAATCAAATTTTGACGGCAGATCATTTATATTGATTTCTTTATCTTCGACCTTAGCCGCATCGGAACAGCCGGTCAGTAATGCGGACGCCGATCCTGTCAGAACTGCCGCGCTTAAAATCAACGCTAATATCTTTTTCATTTTTCTACCTCTTGCTGTTCATTGCCGAACACTATGCCGAGCACCTCCTGCGGAAGCTCCTGCACATACGACATTCCGCTCGGAGAATTTGAAGCGGCAAACAGATAGATGTCACGGTCGGGGTTGAGGTAATCCACCGAGCCGAAGTGAGGCGGAATCTGTCCCACATGACCCACACCGCCGTAAGCCATATGCCAAAGCCCGTAGCAGTAATCCTCGGAGCTGTACTCATTGATGTTATCCGTCATTTGCCTGTAGGCCTCGGCAGATATGATTTTGCCGCCGCTGAGTCCGTGCATCCATTTTGCCATGTCTGCGGCGTTTGACACAACGTCACCCGCACCCTTTGTCAGACCCGGTACAAAAAAGTCCTCTTCCGTTTGCAATGATTTGGAAAGCGCTGAGGTCCAGTCGTGATCCTCTCCTACTTCATTGGTAAAGCCCGTGGCGGTCATTCCCAGCGGTTCAAAAAAGGTTTTTCTCAGATAATCGTGATACGGCGTGCCGCTTAATTGTTCAACTATATCGGCAAGCAAGAAGAAGTTTGAGTTTGAATACTCGTAGTCGTCGCCGGGCTCAAAATGGAGCTTCGCGTCAAACAAAACCTTCTTTATGGTATTAACGTTATCCGCCTCGTTTGTTGCCATCGCGGACGGGTCTATAAGCTCAAGATAATTCGGCAGACCGGAACTCATGTTGAGCAGGTTTTTGATCGTTATTTTTTTACCGTCCTTACAGTCTGAAAAATACTTGTCCAGAGTGTCATCCACGCTGAGTTTATTTTCATCGCAAAGCTTCATAACAGCGGCGGCGCAGAACTGCTTTGACGTTGAAGCTATCGGCAAAGAAGCGTCTATTGTCAGCGGCTTGCCGTTGTCGTCGTCGCCTGCTGCATACTCATAGAGCACGCCGTCGCCGCTCGTGATCTGCACCACACCCTTGAAGCTATCCTTTGTCAGCGCTTCGTCAAGCTGCTTTTTAACGTCGTCGGCAAGCGGTTCATGTGTTGCCTGCACCTCCGACGCCGTGCCCTCGGGTGATGCGGAGCCGCAGCCTGCAAACGCAGCGATAATTACGGCGCTCAATATTAAAGCCAAAAACTTTTTCATGGTATCTCTCCCTGTCTGTTTTTTTGTACTTATATAATAAAACAGCTGCCCGATAAATATCAAGCAACTGTTTAATCATTTATTCAACAGATTAGAGAGCAATGCAACCGTTGGTTTAAAAAATAGGCTTTTCTCTGTCACACAAACCAAAGGTAGGATACGGGCACTCCTTGGCGATCTCGTCCGCGTAGCATAGCAACGGCAGCACGTTAGCCTCAAAGCGTATGATATAGGAGTTGATCTCCCCTTCAATTGAAGCGATCTTCATGGGATGCACTATTTTTTTGTCGCACAGCGTTTTCATGCACCGCTCAACATCGTTAAGCTCCATCCCCGTTCCCTTGCTGATAAGCGACGAGGTAACGGGGATGTTTGATACCGTGTAAAGATAAAAGAATATTTTCAGTATTTTCTTATCCGCAAAAAGCGCAAAAACCTGTCTGATAGCCTCTTCACTTTCAAAATACGACAGCATATTGTCGTTGTGCGGCCGCACCATCAGGAAAAAATAGCGCAACTCATTTGACAGCCGCGCCAGGGTCATGCCGTCGTCGCGCAGGATCTTGGCAAAGAAATCCGCACGGCGGTCGCTTTTTCCGCCGGCATCTCCGGTAAAGGGTTCAAAAAAGTTTTCCGAAATATTTTCGTCGCCCGTCAGTCCCACTATCAACGACCAGCAATAGTTGAAAGCACATCTAAACGCCTCGTCGCCCGGCATTTTGCACAGCTTTTTTGACAGCACAAGCTGAATATCCTGCTCCTCTCTGCCGAAAAGCGCGTCAATGCTTACGCCCAGCACGTCGGCTAACTGCGGCAGAACCTCGGCGTCGGGGGTTCCTCCGCGTTCCCACTTTGAAACCGCCTGCGTCGTTACGCCTATAAGGCTTCCGAGCTTTTCCTGAGTGTATTTCTTTTGAATACGGTATTTTTTGATTTGCTCTCCGATAACGCCCATTTTAAACCCTCCTTTTATTGCATGTCTTTATTCGGCAGGTACTTCTTCCGTTGTTTCTTCCGCCTCATAGCCTTGTGAGGCTTCCTCCGTGAGCCCGGGAACCGTCACAGGCTGAGTTGCAGGCACCGTGGTCGGGGGCTGAGTCTGCTCCTCCTCGTCCCTTTCGCAAATGACAAAATAGCGCATGGAATTGCCGTCCTCGCCCACAACACAGGTAAACATGGTGAACAGGTCGCGGTCCTTGTCGAGGAAAATAGCCTGCGATTCGTCGGGGCGGTAGATCTGCTTATCCACCACCTTGTAGGTCATTGAGTACCAAAAGTTTTTCACGAATATCTTGTCGCCGTAGTCGAGGTAGCGGATATTGTCAAAGAATATCCTGCCTATATATCCCGTGTGTCCTGCGGCGACGCTGTTTGTGCGCGCTCCGCCCAGCGGAAGCGAGGTATAGCTCATGTGCGCCGCGCCGTAGCTCATGTTTGCGTCGCTCGCGCCCAAATATATCGGCAGATACATTCCTATGGTGGGCGCGGAAATATACCCGTAAATGCCGTCAAACAGCCCGTAGTCGCGCAGGTCGAGCACGGGAACGTCGTTGGATTCGTCCTCCCTGAACTTGCTGCCCTGGTTTTCCTTAAGATCCTCGTTATACGCCACGCTGTCGCGGTACAGGCGGTCGAGATCGAGCTCATACACAACCGGGTACGAGCTTATGCGCCTGCCCGTGGAGGTTTCGATAAGGTAACCCTCGGAGTCGATCTCGCCCTTTTCGCGGGCTTCCTTGTAGGTCGCAGCCTTGCCCTCCTGCTCTGCCTGCTCCTCGGTGACCACGTTTTCGATAAGGCGGTCAAACTTTTCGGTCTGACCCTTCGAAACCTGACTGCCCACAAAGTTTGACACAGGCGCGAACAGCACAAAGCCGAGCCCCGCAAGCACCAGAATAACGGCGATAATGATTACTATTTTTCTCCACATAGTCATTCACCGCCCGTCTTTTCGCTGTGCGCGGCAGCCTCGGCAAGGCGGCGCTGCTTTTTTCTGCCTCTGCGGATAAAGAACACAACAAGGAACGCGATGACGCCGACTACAACCGCAATGAATACACCGGCAGCCCAGTAGGGGATCTTATAGCCGAGGAAAAAGATGCACTCATCGGTAAACGCCGCCGGCGCCGCGCCGGTAACTACGTATTCGCTGTCGTCAAAATCAACACGCTTGCCGCGAACCAGCAGACGGTGAGTGTTAATGCTGTAGGGCGTGCAGGTGACGAGGGTGACATAGTCCTGCTCGCGGACGATTCTCAGATCCTCGGTGTTTTCGGGCAGCACGACCTTTATTTGATCGACCTGATATTTGAGCGTTCTGTCAAGCACGTGAACAAAGAACTCGTCGCCCTCCTTAAGGCTCGTAAGGTAGTCGAAGAAGGTCTCGGTTGGGTACGCCGAGTGAGCCGAAATTACCGCGTGGGTGCTGGTGCCGCCTATGGGCAGCGAGGTGTTTTGCAGATGACCCGCCGAATGTGCCAGCACCTCCTCGGTGGTGGAGTGGCGCACGGGCAGATAGACGTTTATCTTGGGAATGTCGATGTAGCCGATGAGCCCTCTGCCGTCAACGTCAAACGCCGCCTGATAGTCCTTGCCTATCTTTTCATACGCCTCCTGGTCAAAAGGGTCGGTGATTATCACGTTGTTTGTAAGGCTGTCGTTGTATCTTTTTGCCGAGTCAAACAGCCTTTGGTTTTCCTCCGAGGTCATCTTTTTGGTTATAACGGTGTATTCCTCCGCCTCCTGACGGCTGGCGTAGTTGTTGACAGCCGAGCTTATAAGGGGGTAGCTGAGCACCGCAAGACCCGTAATGAATATTAAAATGATTCCGATGATAGCAAGCTTGTTTTTCATGTTGTGATTCCTTGTAACTATTCAGTACCCCATCCCAAAAACCTGATTGATCTGACCTGATAAAACCATCTTAACCGCGTGATAAGAATCAAACCCGTTTTTGCGGGCG
>CADBWP010000037.1:477-19586 GCA_902798365.1 uncultured Ruminococcus sp. | reverse complement strand
GACGGCAGACTGCTCGGAATGATTGCGGTGGCCGACGTGATCAAGAGCGACTCGGCGGAAGCGATTGCTTCCCTGCAAAAGATGGGCATCGAAGTCTGTATGCTGACCGGTGACAACGCGCGTACCGCCAAAGCCATCGGTGCGCAGGCCGGGGTTGACCGGGTGATTGCCGATGTCCTGCCCGACGGGAAGGAAGCGGTCATCCGAAAGCTTCAGCAGCGCGGCATGGTCGCCATGGTCGGCGACGGGATCAACGACGCCCCCGCCCTGACCCGGGCCGACATCGGCATCGCCATCGGCGCCGGAACCGATGTGGCCATCGACAGTGCGGATATTGTCCTGATGAACAGCCGTCTCAGCGATGTGGCCGCTGCCGTGCGCCTGAGCCGTGCGACTCTCCGCAACATCCATGAGAACCTGTTCTGGGCCTTTTTCTACAACGCCGTATGTATCCCGCTGGCGGCGGGGCTCTTTGCCTGGAAGATGAACCCGATGATCGGCGCTGCAGCCATGAGCCTTTCAAGCTTCACCGTCTGCATGAATGCGCTTCGGCTGAATCTCTTCAACATGCACGATGCTTCAAAAGACCGCCCCATGCGTAAAAAGGCGCTCCCGCCGGAACCGGAAACGCAGGATCAGCATGTCGGCGAAGCAGCTGAAAAACCGGAGACCGCGGCTGCTGAACACGTTCAGATCCGCATCGACGGCATGATGTGCCATCACTGTGAGAACGCCATCAAAAAAGCGCTGGAGCGCACCTCTATTCCGCATTTTGCAAGCGGAACCGTCTTATCAAGAATATCGTTGTCCCAATGACTTATATCGGTTTGCCCGTAAGGAAAATCCCTGCGGTCAAAAATTAGCAGGTCGGGGCGCTTTCCTATGCTGTCAAGCTCGTCCTGATAACGCTCGTAAAACTCCCTGAACCCGGGCTCGCCTGCTATAATATCGTCGTCGCGTCCGTATTTGACCGCGATACAATTGCGTGAATTTTGGTTAATGCACTCCATAAGGGTCTTTTCCGCCCAGTCGCCCTGTTCCTTGTTTGTCAAAAACTCGGAAGAAACCTGAGAAGGCGGTGTGCCGCGTTTTCTCTCAATGCTCAAATCGACGATCTCCGGATTGATTTGCTCAATCAGTCCCGTAATTCGTTCCCTGTAATCCATAAAATAGCCTCACTTTTTTTTATTACAAAAATTGTACCAAATAATACGCCGATAATATTTCCTTCTCGGAATAAAAAACCGTTTTTTCGGCAAGAGTAAAGGACGCCCTTAGGACGTCCTTGGTGAAATTAAAATGGTTATAATTCTTTTACGGCAAAACATGTCCTGCCGCGGTGTATAGGCGGTACCACTCGTCGCGGGTCAGGGTCACGTCGGGGGCTTTGGCGATTTCCTCAATGCGCGAGAAGTTCATTGTGCCGGCGATCGTCTGGAACTTTGCGGGGTGGCGCAGAATCCATGCGGCGGCTATGGTGGTTTTGGACACGCCGTATTTTGCGCCGATCTCGCCCAGCGCCCAGTTAAGGTCGGGATAGCGCTCGTTGCTATCGACAAAACCGCCGTTCTCGCTGCGGAAGGGCGACCACGCCTGCACGGTCATATCGTTCAGGCGGCAGTAGTCGAGCACGTCGCCGCTGCGGTCAACCGCGCCCTCGGTCATCATGTTTGCCTCAAGACCCGAGGCTATGGAGTTTGAGAAGGGTATGCTGAACTGGATCTGATTTGCGTGGATGGGCTGCTTAACGTATTTTTTTAGCAGGTCTATCTGTGACGGGCGGTGGTTTGAAACGCCGAAGTGGCGCACCTTGCCGGTCTTTTCAAGCTCGTCAAAAGCCTTGGCTATCTCCTCGGGCTCGGCAAGAGCGTCGGGACGGTGCAGCAGCAGGATGTCAAGGTACTCGGTGCCGAGCCTTTCGAGTATGCCGTCAACATGCTCGATTATGTATTCATAATACAGATTGTATGACCAGCCGGGCTTTATGCCGCATTTGGACTGCAAAATAACGTCCTCGCGGTCAATGCCGAGCTCCTTCATCGCCTCGCCGAAGCGGCTTTCGCAGGTTCCGTCGCCGTAGATGTCGGCGTGGTCAAAAAAGTTTATGCCAAGCTCAATGCAATGCTCGATGTAGCGCGGAAGCTCGTCGTCGTCAAGCTCATTTATGCGCATACAGCCCAAGCCTATCTTGGGCACCTTTAGCTTTGTGGTTCCAAACTGAATGTATTTCATTATTCTTCCTCCAATCGGGTTTTTGGGGGTGATTCTTTTATAATTATACATCAAGCCAAAGGCGTTTTCAATAGATTTTTTATATTCTGCGGTGTTTTTTAGTGGATTTTTGTATTTTTTCAGTCCGGCTCAAAAACAATGCGGTGGTGAACCGTTATGGTGTTTTAATTTACTTAATATCAATAATACAATAATCAAACGCGTTTATTACGGTGGTGTTGCCTCTCTGCGTTTTTTGAGGGATACGGTAGCCGTAATTGCGGTGGATGTGGCCGTGAATAAAGTACGGCGGCTCGTATTTGTCGAGCAGGGTGTTGAAGCACTCAAAGCCCCTGTGCGGCAGGGTGTCAAGGTCGTTTAGCCCGAAGGCGGGCGCGTGAGTAAGCAGAATGTCAAAGCCGCGGCTTCTTTTAAGCGGCGCTTTAAGGGCGCGTATCCGCCTTAGCATCTGCTTTTCGGTAAACATATATCTGCCGTCGCGGTAGCGGTAGGAGCCGCCCAGACCCAAAATGCGCAGGCCGTTCACCTCGACCAGCCTGCCGTCGGCACAGACGCAGCCCTCGGGCTCGCGCTTGTTGTTGCAGTCGTGGTTGCCGTGAACATAAACCAGCGGACAATGCGACAGCGTCACCAGAAACTCGATGTACTCGGGGCTGAGGTCGCCGCAGGAGAGGATCAGGTCAAATTCGTCAAGGCGTCCGGGCTGATAAAACTTGTAGTATTTGTCTGAGGGAATGTCGGAGACCGCAAGTATTCTCATGCCTCAGCCTCCGCTTCCTGCTTTGCCTGACGCACGCCCACGTTCTCGACGGTCGCCTTTCCCATGTCGGTAAGCTCGGTATAGACGGGTATGCTGCCCTCCACGTTTTCAACCAGATAATCCATGTTTATTATCTGTTCCAGCGTCAGCTCGGTTTGACCCTCGCCTATTATATCGCCGCTCTGAGAGTAAAACGGGGTCAAAAACGGCTTGCCCGTGTCGTTTATCAGGCTGTTGCGGAAATAATCGGCAAACCGCCTTGAGGCGAGCGGAAGCGCCGGTGCATACTCTATATCTACAACGCCTGCCGACATGCCCCAGTAATAGTTGAGGGCGCGCGCGGTGTTGTTGTATTCGCTCTTGATGGTCTTGTCAAGCACGGAGCGCAGCAGCTTTTCGTAATACACGCCCCACTTCCACACGGGCACGGCGAGCAGCTCGGTGGTATCGCCGTCGATGTGAGACAGCCCGAAGCTTGCGCGGTCGTCCTCCGAGAAGCGCATGGTGTCCTGAGAGGAAATAAGATGTATGTTCTGACGGTTGAGTGACAGCGCCGCTTCCTTTGCTCCCTTGACCGACGACCACTCCAAATATACCTTTGTGCCGGGGTTTGCCATGTCGGCGCCCAGGGCAAAGGCGTTTATGCCGGCTATCTGACCGTAAATTGGATAGTCGCACACATAGCCCAGCCTGCCGCTTTTGGTAAGCGAGCCGGCAATAAGCCCGAGAATAAACTTTACCTCGTACATGCGCGTGTAATAGGTGCGCAGATAGCGGTGCGAGGTGTTCAGCGAGCAGTTCATAACTATTATGTTGGGGTGCTCCACAGCCGTGCGCAGGGACGCCTGCAACATTCGCGGCGAGGTGGTGAAGATAAGCCTGCAGCCGTCGGCTATCGCCTGCCCGAGCACCTCGGGATAGTTGGCTTCGCCGCCGCAAACGTAATACTGCGTTTCCGCCTTGTCGTCTAAAACGGTCTGCACATATTGCCTGCCTGCCTCGTGGTCTGCAACCCAGCCCGACTTTTCGGGCGAAACGTCGTATATAAACGCAGCCTTAAGCTTTGCGGGCTTGGCTATGGGCAAAACCTTTGACAGCACGGACTGCCTTATCTCCTTTTCCTCTCCGGGAACGGTCTTGACCTCTATAGCCTCGTTTTGCTCGTTAAGGGCGACCTCCTCCCACATCTTCTTAAGGTTGTTTTCAATGTCCTCGCTGCTCTCGTCTTGCAGCTGAGAATAACCATATACGTCGATATAGCTGAGCATGGCGTCGCCCACGGTGGTTTTCAGCTTGCTTCCGCGGTTTTTGTAGTATGCCTTTTCAAAGCGGTAATATATGCTCGACAATGCCATGCGTTCGTCGTCGCTCCACGGCTCGTCGGCAGATTTGCCCATTGCGTGCAGCAGCTCGCGGTAGCTGCCCTTTTTTGAAAACTCTATAAAATTGATTTTGCTGCTGCGGTTAAACTCAACATATTCCATGTAGAGCTTTGCTTCCTCGCTGTCGGTCTGCTCGGGCATTATCCGCGTAACGTCGGCGGCAATGCTGTATGCGCCGCAGTATTTAAGCACGCTCACGCGCTTGTTGCCCTCTTCCACATAGTAGCGGTGAAGATACTCATAAACCTTTATGGGGTCGTGTATGCCCTCGTTTATGTGCGAGTTGTAAAGCGACTTCCACTTTTGGGCAAACTCGGTGTCCTCGGGCAGTATCGGCATAAAGCCGGGCGAAAAGGCGTTGACCCTGCCCTTGGTTTTGGTGCCGACTATCAGGTTCATCGGAATCTGCTCAACGCCGATGTGTATGCCCGACGAAGACCTTTCGGGCGGAATTATGCTGTCGAGCACGGGAAGGGTGGAGCTTTCGCTTTTTACGGACGCGGACTGCAGCTCTCTCTGTCCGATTTTTAACGCTTCTCTGTAATCTGATTCTGCCTGCATATGCGACTCCTTTCGTTCCTGAGGTAACTGTTAAAAGCCTAAATGATCATCGGTCTAATATCCTGCCAATATCCTTTGAAGGGCGGTGGCGTCGTCTATGGTAACGATGCCGTCGCAGTTCATGTCGGCGTTAAGCAGCGCCGTGCCCTCAAGCGTAACGTATTCCGCAAGGTGGCGCTGAACCTCGGTGACGTCGTATATCGTCAGGCTGCCGTCCATGTCGGCGTCGCCCAAAAGCGACGGGCGGTTTTCCTTGACGGTTATCGCCTTTATAACAAAGGTGCCGCCTATGTCGTCGGTGTTTTCTTCGTGATACCAGTCCATCACGTCGGTCATCGCGCCGTTTTGAAAAATGTAGCTGTCGCCGCGCTCGGTTTCGTTTATGAACACAAGGTTGCCGCCGCTTGTCAGCCATTCGCCCACGCCTATGGTGGCATAGCCGCCCGACTGCGTGGAGTCTATCTCTACCGCAATGGAGCCGCTGTCTGCGGGTATGACAAAATCGTCAATGTCAATGCATTGGTAGCCCTTGTAGCTTATTTCGCCGCTGCCCAGGGGCACCCACAGGGCTTTGTCGGCGTCGGGCGTTCCGTCCGCCGTGTCGGGAACAAAGTACAGGCTGTAGGCTGCGCCCTTTGCCGTTGACTCAAACTCGACCTTATCTATCAGCGGATAGTCGCTGTCGAAGGTGAGGCGGTTGAGGTAGGTCAGGTTTTGCTCCTCAATGTAGCCGAACTCATAGGTTGCGCCGTATATCTCGTTTTGTATAAGCTTTTTGTAGGGGTTTATCTGCTCTGCTCCCGTAATAGCATAGGAGGGCACAAACTTGCTGCCGAACGCCCACTTGTCCTCGTAGGACATCCAGAAGTAGCCGTTGATGTTGGAGGTCTCGCCCCAGCTGTTTTTTACAAGCCACGCGCCGTTGTTTGCAGGCAGCTTGCCCGTGCTGTTGGCAAAGCTTTCGCGCGGATAGTCGTCGTTCCAGCCCACGATGGAAATGGCGTGACCCTCATAGCTGCCGCTGTAGGAGGGCGGCGTGTAAAAGCTTGAGCCGTCGCTGCTCATGCACCTTGCGGAGTGGGCGTAGCAGGTGAACACCGCGCCGCTTTCATAAACCGCGCGCTTTATCTCTCTTACGGTGCTGTTGGTAAGATATTTTACCGAGGTGACGCCGTAGCGTGCAAGGTCTGTGGGGGCGGAATCGCCCGGGTCGCCGAGCGTTACGGCATAGTCCTTTAGGTCATCCTCGCGCACGGCTCCCTGCCACGAGGTAAGATAGCCCACGGGCATTGACGGAAAGCCGCTTGCCCCGTAGGTGCGCACCCAGCCCTTGCCGTTTGTTCGGGTTGAGCCCCACACGTTGATGTGGTTTATCGAGAGCTCGCCGGGGATTATGCCGTTTTTGAGCATATAGGTTTCAAAGGTCGCCAGGGTCGCGTATGCCCAGCAGTCCTGATATTTCTGCCTTTTTACCGAGGTGGTGTAGCCCAGGTCGAGCGAGCTGTAATAGGACGGCAGCTCGACCGCCTCGGTGTTGTCGCCCTCTGCCGCAACGGGAGTGAAGTCGATCTCGGCGGCAGCCGCCGTTGCAGGCAGCAAAAGCATTGCGGCCGCAAGCAGGGCGACGGCGGTTTTTATGATAGCTTTTCTTTTCATATGTTACCTCTTGATCGTGAGATTTGGGTTTTGCTAAGATAGTGTAATTATATCAAATCATATTAAGCTTGTAAAGCATAAACGGCTTAAAATTAGCAATAATAATCAGGAAAAACCTGTATTCGGGAGTGAGGCTATGCAGTACAGAACCGACCTTGCCATAGAGGCTCGGGAGCTTGCAGGCGGCAGGGTGAGCGGCACCGAGTTTTGTGAATACCGCCAAAGCGGGCTTAAGATTTCGCGCCTTACGGTAAAAAGCGAACGGGCGCGGCAGCTGCTGGGCAAGGAGCCCGGCACCTACATCACGATAGAGCTGCCGTCGCTGACCGACAATTTTACCGAGACCGACGAGCGTGTAAAAACGATAGGCGGCGAGATACGCCGTCTGCTGCCCGTCAACGGGCTGCTGCTTGTGGCAGGGCTGGGCAACAAAAACATAACGCCCGACGCTCTCGGCCCCAAAACGGGCGCAAGGGTGCTTGCTACGCGGCACATCACGGGCGAGCTCGCGCGCTCCGCAGGCCTTGACAGGCTTCGTCCCGTGGCTGTTGTCCAGACCGGCGTTACGGGGCAGACGGGCATAGAAACGGGCGAGTATCTGCTGAGCATAGTAAAACGGATTCGCCCCACAGCCGTGGTCGCTGTTGACGCCCTTGCCTCGCGCAGGCTTGAAAGGCTGGGCTGCACCCTGCAAATAAGCGACGCAGGCATAGCTCCCGGCGCAGGGGTGGGCAACCACCGAACAAAGATAAACCGTGACACCATGGGCGTGCCGGTAATATCAATAGGCGTGCCCACGGTGGTTGATGTGCAGACCCTTGCGCGCGATCTGCTGGGCGGAGCCATTGACCGCGAGCCGAGAGACGCCCTTGCGCCCGACGGGCGGCAGATGATTGTCACTCCGCGCGAGATAGACCTGCTTACCGAGCGCGCCGCCAAGCTGATAGGCTTTTCGCTTAACGCCGCTATACAGAACGAATTTGACCTGACCGAGCTTGCCGCGCTGATGTAGGGTGATTTTTTGCCGCGACGCAGCATATAATAAGTATCACGCAAAGCAGGTGATACGGTGAAAACAAAAGGAATAAAAATGCTTAAGGCGGTCACGGCGGTCGTTCTCACGCTGACTGCGTCGTTTTGCGTCGTTTGGCGGCTTCCATACGTGATAGGCAGGGGAGAGTCCGCGGCGCTGGCAGCGGCGGCTTTTACCCTTACCGACGGCAAATACCGCGCGGAAAGCGGCACTCAACCCTCTCAGACCGAGCCTGTGCGCCAAGCCATAGCCTCACAGCCCTCAACAGCCCGTACCGAGCCGTCAACGGCAAATCCGGACAATAAAAAAACGCCCGACAAGGGCGGCTACTACGACAGCTTCGCACCCCACACGGGCGAGGCGCGCTATTCCGTCGCCGAAAAAACCTACGGTGCGGACGGCACATATGTTTCGGGCGCATACATAAAAAACAGCGCAGGGCTCGATGTGGATTTCAACGCCGTCCTCGGCGAGCCGCTCACCTTTAAGGTGGCAAAAAACTCCGCCGAGCCGCAGGTGCTCATTTATCACACCCACACGGGCGAAAGCTATCTTGACGAGGACGTCGATTACTTTTACGAGAGCTATTATTCGCGCACAAACAACAACGGCTTCAACGTCGTTGCCGTGGGCGACGCAATCGCAGAGGGGCTTGAATCGCGCGGCATAAAGACCCTGCACGACGCCACCGTTCACGATTCAAGCTACAACGGCTCTTACGACCGCAGCGCCGAGACCGTGCAGACCGACATGGAGGAAAACAGCGGCATAAAGGTGGTGCTCGACATTCACCGCGACGCGCTGGGCACCGAGGAGTGCAAGGTGAAGCCCGTGTTTGAGTACGGAGGCAAAAAGGCGGCGCAGATAATGATACTCTCGGGCTGCGACCCCGACAACGAGCGCGGCTTTTCGCGCTGGCAAAACAATCTGAGCTTTGCGCTCAAGCTGCAAACGACGGCGGAGCGGATGTTCCCGGGCATGACGCGCCCGGTGAGCTTCGATTACTTTGCTTACAACGAATACATCTGCGACGGCTCGCTGCTGATAGAGGTGGGAACCGACGCAAACTCCATAGAAGAAGCCAAATACTCGGGCGAGCTGCTTGCGCAGGTGTTGGCAGAGGTGCTGACGGGGTAGGTTATTTTCTAATCTTGCCGAGGGCGGCGTTCAGCGGAACCGAAAACAGCGCCGCCACGGCGCATTTAATTAAATCTATGGGCAAAAACAGCGCGGCAACGGTCTGAAACGCCTTGACGGGGTCTGCGCCCGTGTTCAGCATAAAGCCCAGTATTCCCGGCAGATATATGCACGGCAGCCCCACCGCGACCGCCGCGATAAGGTTGCGCAGGGCAGCGTGCTTTCCTCCGCGGCTGCCTGCAAGGCTCACAAAAAACGACGCGGCGATAAAGCCCACAAGGAATCCGCCCGTGGGTCCCGCAAGCACCCCGAAGCCGCTTTGCCAGCCCGAAAACACGGGCAGACCGATTATTCCCAAAAGCGTGTATAGTATCTGAGCCGTCAGCGCATAAACGGGCTTTAACACCAGCGCGACGAGCAGCACTATCAGAACCTGTAAGGTAAAGGCAACCGAAATCGGCGTGGGAACGGAAAGGGGAGAGAGCACGCACAGCAGCGCCGTGCACACCGCAGTCTCTGCCATATATGTTGTTTTTGTCCTGAGGGCTGAACTCTTCATAATGTCATCTCCTTAAACTGTATGAATTATAGCATTGAAAAAAACAACTGTCAACCTGCGGCGTCGGTGGACGCTTTCTCCGCCTTTTGAAAGGTTGGCGTTAACAAAGCCTTTCTGCAACGGCGGGTCGGGACGCGGGTTTTAAGGTAACCTTTCATGCAAACGTCAGGTGCGCGGGTCAGGTGCGCGGAGAAAGTGCCCACCGGCACACGGCGGGTCGGGACGCGGGCTGTAAGGTAACCTTACCCCAAATTTGCGCAAATAATTAATAAATCGCGCAATATTGATACAGTCGGGAACCGAAGTCCTCGCCCAAGCGAGCCTGTATTCCCGAACCGGTTCATCTCAGGCGGTCAAAATAAAGGTTGAAAAACCTCTTCCCTTGTGGTACAATATGCTTCGGAAAGAGGTGCGCTTATGAGAAAATGCGACTACTGCGCTAAGGAGATCGGCAATTTCGATCAATACTGCTGTGAAGAATGTGAAAAGCTGACGGTGGAGTATTACAGGCGCTCCGAAAAATACACGCGGCTGTTCACCATTGTAAACACCGTCTGCGTTTTCGGCATACCCGTGGGAATGTTCCTTATGGCGTTTTCGGTCGTGGGCGCATATGTGGCAGGCGTTAGCTGCGTGGTGCTGGGCAGTATGCTTATCTGGCTGCCGATGCCCACCGAGGGCATGATAAAAAAGCACAAGCTAAAAAAGGCGATGAAAATGGCGCGCATATTCGGAATAGCGGTCATCGCTCTGGCTGTGCCCATCGTCGTGCTGAGATATATTATGTAAATTTTTACAACCGAATATTTTAAAATGCGGCGTCAATACTATTACTATCATTCTGTAAGGAGGCTTAGGAATGTTAGATAAAATAGCGTTGACGCTTTTGATCATAGGAGGATTGAACTGGGGCAGCGTAGGCATTTTTCAGTTTGACCTGGTCGGCTTTATAGGCGGCGGTCAAAACGGCGTTGTCAGCAGGATCATCTATATAATAGTCGGTCTGGCGGCGGTATGGTGCATTTCGCTGCTGTTCCGCGATTCGCACGACACTATTATGGATAACCGCCGTCCGCGTTCCGCGGAGGGCTGACGCAGCAGCTTATAAAACAAAAACAGGTCGGGAGCAAAGCTTGTTCCCGACCCTTGTTATTTGTGCTTGTATCAGCCCTCAACTAAAGCCTTGGTATCTCTGGCTATTACCATTTCCTCGTCGGTGGCGATAAGCTCTACGCGGATCTTGGAGTCCGCCGTAGTGAGCGTGCCCTGACGGCCGTGAATGGTGTTGTTGTTTGCGTCCTTGTCAAGCTTAACGCCCAGACACTCAAGGTATTCGCAAACCTTTTCGCGCAGCACGGGCTGGTTTTCGCCCAGACCTGCGGTGAACACGATGGCGTCGCAGCCGCCCATTGCAACATAGTAGCTGCCAACATACTGAGCTATCTGATAGTAAAGCATGTCGTGCGCGAGCTTTGCCCTGGCGTTGCCCTGCTGCTCGGCGGCGGTAACGTCGCGGTCGTCGGACGAAACGCCCGAAACGCCCAGCAGACCCGACTTTTTGTTGAGCATGTCGGAAACCTCGGAAAGGCTCATGCCCTCCTTCTCGCCCACAAAGGTAACAACCGAGGGGTCGAGCGAGCCCGAACGGGTGCCCATCATAAAGCCGCCCAGGGGAGTAAGACCCATGGTGGTGTCGATTACCTTGCCGTTCTTTACGGCGGTTATTGAAGAACCGTTGCCGATGTGGCAGGTGATTATCTTAAGCTCCTCGATCGGCTTGCCCATAAGCTCTGCCATTTTTGCGCTTACATAGCGGTGCGAGGTGCCGTGGAAGCCGTACTTGCGAACGGCGTACTTTTCGTAATACTCATAGGGGATGGCGTACATATATGCCTTTTCGGGCATCGTCTGGTGAAACGCCGTGTCAAACACCGCGACCTGCGGAACGTCCTTGCCGAACACCTCGGTGCACGCGTCTATGCCCTGGATGTGGGCGGGATTGTGCAGGGGAGCAAGCGGAGAGAGCTCCTTGATCCTTTCAAGAACCTCGTCGTCGATAAGCACAGAATGATCGTAATAGGAGCCGCCCTGTACAATTCTGTGGCCGATGGCGGTGACCTCGCTCAGGTCTGAAATCGCGCCGTACTCAGCGTCAAGAAGCGCGTCCTTAACAGCCTCAAACGCCTGAGTGTGGTTTTTCATCTCTGTTTTGCGCTCGACCTTGCCGCCGTCGGGGGTCTTAAAGCCGATAAACGCACCGTCTGTGCCTATTCTTTCGCAGTTGCCCTTGGCGAGCACGCTCTCGTTTGTCATGTCGATAAGCTGATATTTCAGCGATGAGCTGCCCGCATTGATAACCAATACCTTCATAAAACAAATCCCTTCTGTTTTTTCTATTGCGCGGTTTTGAATAGTAATGTATAATACCTGTAAACGCTCCACAATATAATACCTTATAAGCAGAGTGTTTTCAAGTCTTTTTTTGTATTTTTTTGCAAATTTTTTAAATTTTGATTCATTTATAACAGGAAAGCGGTGGTTTATGTGGCGGTCGCGGCGGTCTGCGAATTTAATCCCTTTCACAACGGACACAAATATTTTCTTGAAACGGCGCGTTCCCTCGCGGGCGGCCCCGTTTTGGCGGTGATGAGCGGAAGTGTGACCCAGCGCGGCGAGTTTGCCGTTGCCGACAAATTTTTCAGGGCTGAGGCGGCGCTTAAAAACGGCGCCGACTTGGTGGCGGAGCTTCCTGCCGTGTATGCCGCGGCAAACGCCGAAAGATTCGCCCGGGGCGGAGTGCGCGCTGCGGCGGCATTCGGCTGTGTTACGCACCTCGCCTTCGGCTGCGAGACCGACGACTTGGGCTTGCTTTGCGCTGCCGCCGACGCGGTGGACGACGAACGCGTGCAAAAAATAACCGCGGAGCTCATGCGGCAGGGAGACTACTATCCGCGCGCCTTTTCGTCCGCCGTGGGCAGGGTGCTGGGAGAAAGCGCCGGCAGGGTGCTTTGCAGCCCGAATAATATTCTCGCCGTGGAATACATCCGCGCCCTAAGGGGCACGGGCATCGCTCCGCTTCCGGTGCTGCGCGCCGGAGCCGCCCACGACGGAGAAACCCCGAGCGGAAGCTTTGCCTCGGCGTCTTACATACGTCGGCTGCTCAGGTCGGGTCAGCCGGTTGACAAATATATGCCGTGCGTGCCGCATGAGGTTGCAGACCCCAAAAACCTTGAACGCGCAATGCTGTTTTTGCTGCGCAGAATGACGCCGCGCGACCTTGCGCAGCTGCCCGAGGTGGGAGAGGGGCTTGAAAACCGACTTGCCGACGCCGTCAAAAAACATAATTCTATAGAAGAAATAATAACGGCGGTAAAGACCAAGCGCTACACCCACGCGCGCATACGCCGCATTTTGCTTTGCGCGGCGCTGGGTATTACCGAGGAGCTGCAAGCCCGTCACGCCGGCTATGTGCGCGTGCTCGGCTTTAGCCGTGACGGAGCGGAAATGCTCAAGACCTGCCGCTGCGAGGCGGTCACCTCGGTGGCAAGGGCTATGCAGAATGATGAAATCCGCGTTTTTTTGGAGAAGGACGTGCTTGCAACAGACCTGTGCGCCCTTGCATTTGACAGGATAAAACCCTGCTCTTCGGACTACCTGACAAAAATCATCAAGACATTTTAGTGAAAATGACGGAGAAATTATGTAAATGTACAAAATTGCCCAAAAAGATTTACAGAAAAATACAAAAAACCCCTTGTAAATTTGGGTAGAATTGATTATAATATGTATAAGGATATTTATATTGTAAATACATTAATCGTTAAATAATTGTGAAAAGAGGTATATTATGGCATTCTCAATCAATGACACAAGATCCCCGCTCGAGCAGTTTTTGCAGGGCGAAGCTGCAAGAGCGTATCATTTTCTCGGTTCTCACTTTGAGAACTGGGACGGCCGTCAGGGCGTAGTTTTCAGAGTATGGGCTCCCAACGCAAAGTCGGTTTCCGTTGTGGGCGACTTCAACGACTGGAACCCCGACGCTCACTACATGTACCGCATCTCGGACTCCGGCGTCTGGGAGCTGTTCATTGAAGGCGTGTGGGAATTTGCCTGCTATAAATACTGTGTAGAGACCCCGTGGAACGAGCGTATCCTCAAGACCGACCCCTATGCGTTCCATTGTCAGACCCGACCCGAAAACGCCTCGCGCACATATCATATCTATGATTATCAGTGGAACGACGGCGAGTGGTATCAGTATAAAAAGGATCACCCCCACAAGGAGCAGCCCATCAACGTTTATGAGGTCAACGCAGGCTCCTGGCGCAAATATGACGACGGCAACTTCTACGGCTACCGCAAGCTTGCCGACGAGCTTATTCCCTATGTAAAGGAAATGGGCTACACCCACATCGAGTTCATGCCCCTCACCGAGTTCCCGTTTGACGGAAGCTGGGGCTATCAGGTAACGGGCTACTATGCCGCCACCTCGCGTTACGGCGAGCCCAAGGATCTTATGTATTTTGTTGACCGCTGCCACCAGGAGGGCATAGGCGTTATCCTCGACTGGGTTCCCGCGCACTTCCCCAAGGACGCTCACGGTCTTGCCCGTTTTGACGGCACAGGCTGCTATGAGTATGAGGATTGGCGCATAGGCGAGCACTGGCGCATAGGCGAGCACAAGGAGTGGGGCACCTACATCTTCAACTACGGCCGCTACGAGGTAACAAGCTTCCTCATCTCTTCGGCTATCTTCTGGCTTGACATGTTCCATATCGACGGCATCCGCGTTGACGCCGTTGCTTCAATGCTTTATCTTGACTACAACCGCAAGGACGGCGAGTGGGTTGCCAACGCCTACGGCGGCAGAGAAAACCTTGTTGCCGTTGACTTCCTGCAAAAGCTGAACAACGTTGTTCACATGTTCCACCCCGAGGCAATGATGATCGCCGAGGAGAGCACCGCATGGCCGAGCGTTACACGTTATCCCATCGAGGGTCTTGGCCTCGGCTTCGACTACAAGTGGAACATGGGCTGGATGAACGACATGCTGTCCTACATCTCGCTTGATCCCCTGTGGAGAAACTATCACCACGACACCCTTACCTTCAGCATGGTTTATGCGTTCTCCGAGAACTTCATGCTTCCCATCTCGCATGACGAGGTAGTATATGGCAAGGGCTCGCTCATCAACAAAATGCCCGGCGACTACAACCAGAAGTTCCAGGGCGTAAGAAGCTTTGTGGCATACATGATAGCTCACCCGGGCAAGAAGCTGATGTTCATGGGCAGCGAGATCGGTCAGTTTGACGAGTGGAATGCCAACGAGCAGCTTGAATGGGGTCTGCTGGAGTACGAAAAGCACCGTCAGCTCAACGACTTCTTCAAGGCTGTCAACAGCTTCTACAAAGAGAATCCCGCAATGCACCAGAACGACTACGACTGGAACGGCTTCCGCTGGATAGCTCTTGACGACTATCAGAACAGCGTAATCTCCTTCCGCAGGATCGCTCTCGACGGCAGCGAGATCATAGTTGTGTGCAACTTCCAGCCCGTTACCCGCGAGCACTATAAGGTCGGCTTGCCCGTATATGGCATTTACGAGGAAGTGTTCAACACCGAGATCGAGGCGTTCGGCGGCTGCGGCATAGGTAACCCCGGCGACATCAAGGCTACTGACGAGCCCGACCACGAGCTTGATTACTCCATGGAGATCACGCTTCCGCCTCTTGCTGTTACCTTCTATAAGCTCAAGGAGGAGCTGCCCGCACCCGTTAAGGTTGTTGAGGAGCCCGCTCCCAAAAAGCGCGGAAGAAAGAAAAAGACAGAGACCGACGCAGCGGCAGAAGCCCCCAAGGCAGCTAAGAAGCCGGCAGCCAAAAAGGCACCTGTAAAAAAGACAGCGCCCAAAAAGCCGGCTGCAAAAAAAGCGACCGAGGAAAAGTAATCGAATAAATATAACAACGACCGGGAGTTCAAAAGCTCCCGGCCGTTTTTTACTTAAAAGTTTATGAATCAAAGAAATGCTGTCCGTCGTCCGTTACGAGCCGTTCCGTTTTGGGGTATTCAAAGACGGCGCTGTTGTCGGCGTTTGCTTTAAGATAGTCCGAAAACTCCGCTGCGTACCACCTTGCCATTTCAAGGTTGTGCATACGGTAGTATCCGCAGCTTTGCGCGGTTGTGCCGGGCACCTCACGGGCGTCGGCGGCAAATTTGAAGGCGCTCAGTATCAGGGCGTAAATCTCCTGCGGAGTGCGGCTGCCCTTAAGGATAAGGTAAAAGCCCGTAAGACAGCCCATGGGACCCCAGTAGATCACCTCGTCCTTCCAGTCGGGGTCGTTGCGAAGATAGGTGGCTATGATGTGCTCGAGCGAATGCATAGCCGCAACGTCTATCACGGGCTCCCTGTTTGGTCTTTTCAGTCTAATGTCGTAGGTAGTTACCGTGTAGTCGCCCAGATGATCGACCCTGCTTGTAAAAATACCCGGTACTATGCGCATGTGATCTACCGAAAAGCTCTGTATCAATTTCATTTCGGTTTCCTCCAATTTTTTAGTGAATGGTTATTTTTAGTGAATGGTTAATGGTGAATGGTGAATAGTGGAAAGTTAGTTGAAAGTTGAAACCCGACTGAAACTCTACACTTTACACTCTCAACTTTCAACTAAAAAATTTTCAATTCTCAATTCAAACAAACCTATCTGCCCGAGCTTGCGACCGTAACTCCTTAATAAAACATAACGGTCGGGAACAAAACACTTCTCCCAAAAATAACCTATCTGCCCGAGCTTGCGACCGTAACTCCTTAATAAAACATAACGGTCGGGAACAAAACACTTCTCCCAAAAATAACCTGTCTTCCCGACTTAAAAGTCATCTTCTCGACTGCTTGCGGAGCCTTTTGTCCTCGTACATCGCCTTGTCGGCGCGGCGCACAATGTCGGATACGTTGCGGTCGTGCAGGGGCTCATACTCGGCAAAGCCCATGGATATGTGTATCTGCTCCCATTCTCTTACTCCCGAGGAGTTGATTCGTTCGCAGGTCGCCTTAAACTGCTCTATCAGCGCGTCTCTGTTTCGGTAATCCTCGCCGCGCAGGATAAGCGAAAACTCGTCGCCGCCAATGCGGAACACATCGCTGTTTTTAAACACGCTGCAAATCGTGCGGCTGGCGGTCTCAAGGTAAATGTCGCCCTTGTCGTGGCCGAAGCGGTCGTTGATTGATTTGAGGTTGTCACAGTCGAACACGCCCAGCACAAAGCTCAGCTCGGCTCCGGTGTCGGCTTCGTTTTGCAGCTCGTCAAGAGCCCGTGAAAACGCGCCCTTGTTTTGCACCTTGGTCAGGGCGTCAACAAATATCTGCTTGTTAAGGTCGTCTATGTTGTCCCTCATATGCGCCGAAAGACGCTTGAAGGTCTTGGTCAGCTTTCCGAGCTCGTCGTCGTTTTCATAGGTCAGCTCGTAGTCATAGTTGCCGCTGTCCGCCTGCTCCGCCGCCTCGGTAAGCTGCTTAAGCGGTCTGGAAATGCGCTTGGTGTATATCAGAACGAACACACCCGCCCCCAGCAAAACGATTATTGCCGAAACGGTTATCCCCAGTATAACCCCCTTCCAGTTGCCCTCGGTTTCGGCTACGGGCGCGGCAACGTTTATGTGCATTCCGTTGCTCAGCTTCATCCACACGGCGTCCTTTTCGACCCCGTCAAAGGTGTAGCGGAGGAACGTGCTGTCGTCAAGCGCTCCGTCAGGAATCTCGGGCATGGTTTCCTCGGTAAGCGCCGAAACGTCTATGTAGGGATGATAAAACAGATTGCCCTCGCTGTCGCTCAAAAACGCGTAGCCGTTGTTGAAAAGCCGTATGCTTTCCACCTGCTCTGCCATAGTGGAATAGTCTATCTCTATGCCCACCACACCAATAAATTCGCCTCTCCAGTAAATGGGCTCGTTGTAGGAAATTACGCGAACGTCAAGGTTGTCGGTGACATACGGCGGCAGCCAGATGGGCTGTCCCTCGTTTTTGGGCACGGTGAACCACACAAGCTGCGAGGTGTCGGAGGTGTCGTAAAGGGTTATGTCGGTCACCTCATGCTCGGTAAACTCGTCGTCCTCAAGGTCGGTAAACCAAAAGCCCTTTACATTTTTTGACACCTCGGGGTCTATGCGGTAATAGTATGTAAGCACACCGTTGGTTTTTGTTGCCATTTCGTTAAAGTGCTTTTTTACCCTTTCGATGTGCGCTGACAGCTTGTCGTCGTCAAGTCCGTCAATATCGTTTGACACATAATCCGCGACGTCGGTCACCGCCCTTTGCACTCCGTTGAAGTAGTAATCAAGATTTCTTTGCCCTGTTTCGCACAGCAAAAGCAAAATCTGATCCGACCTTAGGTGCTCGGTTTCTCTTATAAAATATAAGCTTATGGCAGACATTGCCGCAACCGCCACAACAAGTACGCTCATTGTTATTACGGTGATTTTTGCTCGTAAGGATTGCATAATGACTCACCTTTTCGTATTAAGAAGGATATTGCTTTCAAAATCGCTCGGGTGCAGCGGACGCGAGAAGTAATAGCCCTGCACAATGGTGCAGCCCAGTTCCTTAAGTATTTTAAGCTGGGCTTCGTTCTCTACGCCCTCGGCAACAACGCGGATGTTCAGGGTTTTTGCAATGCCCAGTATAAGGGCTACAAGCTGAACGCTCTTTTGGCTGTTCTCTATGTCGCAAATGAAGGTTCTGTCCAGCTTAAGCACATCTACCGGCATGTCGGACAGCATGTGCAGCGACGAATAGCCGGTTCCGAAGTCGTCCATCTCCACGGTGTAGCCGCTTTCGCGCAGAGCTGCAACTACTTGGATAACCTGATCCGGGTTTTCGGTGTATGCCGTTTCGGTCACCTCAAGCTTTATGGAATCCTTTGTCAGTCCGTTGCTCCTTATAGTTTTGTCGAGCATGGACTCAAGCTGCGGGTCAAAAATGTCTATTCTTGAAAGGTTTATCGAAACGGGAACGGTAAAGCCGAACTCTGCCTTCCAGCGCGCCACCTTCCGCGCTGCCTGCTCGCAAACATAGGCGTCTATCTCGCTTATTTTTCCGTTTTTCTCAAACAGCGGTATAAAGCTGTCGGGGGTAAGCATTCCCAGCTCGGGGTGCTGCCATCTTATAAGCGCCTCGGCGCCTATCAGCCTTGGCTCGTCGCTTTCGATGTCGTATTTGGGCTGATAATACACCTCAAACTCATAGTTGTCCAGCGCGTGCCGCAGGTCGTTGAGCAGGCGCTGCTCAAGAAGCTCGCGCTCGTGAAGCTTGTCGTCAAACACTACCATGTGCTCCTTGTAGTGTCCGCGCGCCAGGTTGCACGCCGTTCGTGCCCTGTCAAACAGCTGGATGGGCTCAAGCTTGGGCTGCCACGGCATAACGCCCATTCGTATGCGTATGCTGGCGTTTGTGGCAAGAACGTCAAGCGCGGACTGCAAACGGTCGTACAGCTGACGGTAGCCGTTAAGGTGCCTGCAATAGATGTCAAAGCGGTCGGCGCCGAATCTTCCGCCTATTCCGCCGTGCTCCTTTGCAATGGCGGACACCTCTTTGCCAAGGCAGCGCAGCACCGTGTCGCCGAAGTCCCTTCCGTTAAGCGCGTTTATCGAATGGAAGTGCTCTATGTTTATAACTATAGCGTCGCGTGAAATGCCCGGCTGCTCGCGGTATATCCTGTCGGCATACCAAAGGAAGTAGTCGCGGTTGTACAGGCCTGTCAGCTTGTCGGTCTCGGTGGAATGAATAAGCTCGCGCGC
>CADBWP010000037.1:0-472 GCA_902798365.1 uncultured Ruminococcus sp. | reverse complement strand
CGGCGGTGATTACCACAATGTTGTCGTCTATAAAATCGCCCAGCGTCATTTTTGCGTCCTGAGCAACATAAAAGGACAGCGCGGCGTTTACGGTTGAGGAGGGAACAAGCCCCGTTGCCTTGGCAATAATGGAATACAGCTCGGTCTCGCCCCGGGGCACGGCAAAGTAGTAATCCATGGTAACGCCCGTTGAATAGGTGCTCAGGCGGTATTTTTCGCACAGGCGCGAAATGTTGTTGTAGCGGTAGCTGCTGATGATAACGCAGTCGGCAACGCCGTCCGACACAGCCTTAAGGCAGTCTGCGGTGGTTTCATAATACACCTGCCGCCAGTCGGGATAATTGTCGCTGACAAACGATTCATAGTTGGGGTTGCCCTCGTTCACCGCGACAATAACGTGCTCCTTGCTTCTGAATATCTTTTGGTCGGCAGACCTCACCACGGCGTACATATCCGTGCGCAAAAGCGAGGG
>CADBWP010000036.1 GCA_902798365.1 uncultured Ruminococcus sp. | reverse complement strand
GGCAGCTGGTCGGCTAACGAGATGGTTTATTTCAAGTAATCAACAACAAGAAAATAACGATTAACCGTTCGGTCGGGAAGGGCGCGCTCTTCCCGACCGCCTTATATTGTATGGGATAAAGCGAGGCACTCAAAATATCGGTATTGCGCGAAGGGCGAAAATATGCTATTATTATAATGTATAGTTGTCTGCAATGTGCGGACGATAACAGCTTTTGAGGAGGCATATTTATGAGGAAGGCGAAAAGCTTATTGGCGCTTGCGCTTGCGGCGATTATCGCGCTCAGCGTAATGTGCGCCGCTCCCGTTTGTGCGGGGGCTGCGGAGATGATCTCCGAATCGGCAGGTGAGGCGGCAAGGCTTAAGGCGGGCGAAACGGAACAGGTAACGCCCTTTGCCGATTATTATGACTACGGCATAAGCTCAGGCGAAATCGAGGTCGTGCTCTCTGCCGACAACATCGTGACATGCACCTTGTTCTCCGTGCAGGACAAGATAACATACAAGGTGGAGGCGAAGTCGACCGGCACCGTAAAGGTCACCTTTAAAAACACCCGACTTAAATGGATGACCGAGATATACGAGTATGTCGTTGTGTCCAACGTGCCCGAAACGCCGGAAAGACCGGCATTGAGCAGCCTCAGCTATGACGGCAGCGATATTACGGTTGCGTGGAGCGCGGCAAAAAACGCGGCACAGTACCGCGTTGCGCGCAAAAAAACAGGCGACACAAGCTACACCTATGCGACGGTTAACGGCACGGGCTATACGGAAAAGAACGCTACCCCGGGCGTCAGCTACACCTATCAGGTGCAGGGCATAAACGAAACCGTTGCGGGCCCGTGGTCGTCAAGCCTTTCGATAGTCACTCTGACCATACCCAATGTCGGCTTGTCGTGCAAGTCAAACGGCATACGCGCCGAGTGGGCGTCGGTGAGCGGCGCGTCAAAGTACAGGGTGTATTATAAAAGCGAGCTTGACAAAAGCTGGTCGTCGGCGGAGACCGCCAACACCTACTATCCGCTGCTCAACACGGTGTATGGCAGAAAATACGCCTTTCAGATTCAGCCCCTGGGCACAGGCGGAATAAACGGCCCGTACTCAGCCGTGAGAAACATCGTGTATGTTTCACCCTATGCCGCAACTATCCCGTCGCTCAGCCTGTCGGTAAAGTCAAACGGCATACGCGCCGAGTGGAACCTTTTTCCGGGCGCAACGTCCTACACGGTATATTACAGAAAGGCCGCCGAAAGCAGGTGGTCAAGCGTCAGCACTCAAAACATTTACTATCCGTTCCTCAGCGCTGCGGTGGGCGAAACCTACTGCTTCCAGGTTCAGCCCGTTTTCGGCAACACCCGCGGCGCGTATTCAAATGTGCAGACCATAAAATACACCCACGTTACAAACGAGATCCCCGTTGTTACGGTGTCAAACAAATCAAACGGCATCCGTTCCGAGTGGAACAGCGTGGTGGGCGCAACAAGCTACATAGTGTATTACAGAAGATTCCAGGACAGCAAATGGTCAAGCGCCGAAACCAAAAACAACTACTATCCGTTCCTCAGCGCCAAGGAGGGCACGGCATACTGCTTCCAGGTACAGCCCGTGTTTTACGGCGAGCGCGGCGGTTATTCCAATGTTAAGACCATAACCTACCGCAGCACCGCAAGCCGCAAGCCCATGGTGACCGTCAACAACAAGTGGAACGGAATGAGCGTCGGCTGGGACGCGGTGCCCGGCGCCACCTCTTATGTGGTGTATTACCGCGAGGAGGGCGTTCCCGCATGGAACCACGCCGAAACCAAAAACACCTATTATCCCCTGCTCAATGTTAAAAACGGCGAGCGTTACGCCGTGCAGGTTCGCGCCATGGTCAACGGCGCGGGCGGCGAGTTTTCCGATGTGTGGCACATCACCTACACCGCGCCTGCCTCGGGAGCTCCGGCTGTGTCGGTTGCAAAGGATGCAAACGGCGTGACCTTCAGGTGGAACCCCGTCAGCGGCGCAAAAAGCTACACCATCGCCTATCTTAACATGAGAGAGGACAAGTGGAAGTACATTACCGTGAGCGCGGACGTTAACTCCTACCGCTTTGGCGAGAACATGCTCGAGCACGGACAGTATTTTTATTTCTCGGTTTGCGCCGACCTGGGCACAGCCTACGGCAGCTGGTCGGCAGACGAAATGGCATTTTACTTATAGGCAACACCGCACAATTCAAGGCGCACGGCTTGCTTGAATATTGTTCCGTCAGCTTGCCCAAAAAATCTCGGCAAGGCGACAGCCTTACCTGAATTATGCGGTATTGCCTATAATTTACGGAACAACAAGAACCCCCGAGCCTCGGCTCGGGGGTTTGTTTGGATATTAACGGATATAATTGTTATCAGGCCTTGCCTACGGAGCCGAACAGCTCCATCTTTTCTTTTACGGTGTCGCAAATTGCCTTTGCGCCGGGAGCCAAAAGCTTGCGGGGATCAAAGCCCTTGCCCTGCAGATCCTTGCCTGCCTCAATGTACTCTCTGGTTGCTGCCGCAAAAGCGAGCTGGCACTCGGTGTTTACGTTGATCTTGGAAACGCCAAGCGAGATAGCCTTTTTGATCATGTCTGCCGGAATACCCGTGCCGCCGTGAAGAACGAGGGGCATTTCGCCTGTAAGCTGCTGAATGGCGTCGAGCGTCTCAAAGCTGAGGCCTGCCCAGTTTTCGGGATATTTGCCGTGGATGTTGCCTATGCCGGCTGCCAGCATTGTAACGCCCAGGTCGGCAATCATCTTGCACTCCGCGGGGTCTGCACACTCGCCTGCGCCGATAACGCCGTCTTCCTCGCCGCCGATAGAGCCGACCTCTGCCTCGATCGAAAGACCGAGATCGTTGCAGATGCCTACAAGCTCCTTGGTTTTGGCTACGTTTTCGTCGATGGGATAATGCGAGCCGTCAAACATGATAGAGCTGAAGCCCGCCTCGATGCATGCCTTTGCTCCCTCATAAGAGCCGTGGTCAAGGTGAAGCGCTACGGGAACCGTAATGCCCAGCTCGTCGAGCATACCGTTTACCATGCCGACTACGGTCTTGTAGCCGCACATATATTTGCCTGCGCCCTCGGACACGCCGAGAATAACAGGGGAGTTAAGCTCCTGAGCGGTGAGAAGAATGGACTTTGTCCACTCAAGGTTGTTGATGTTGAACTGGCCTACCGCATAATGACCCGCTTTTGCCTTGGTAAGCATTTCTTTTGCGTTTACTAATGGCATTTTCATCTTCCTTTACTTTTTTAGATTTCAACAGAAAAACGTCTTTCTCTGTCGAGTTACTCTTATTATACTATAATTTTTGTCAAAGATAAAGTGTTTTGCCAAAAGTTTTTGACTCTATTTTGGCAAATTCGCGCGATTTTCGGGAAATTTTCAGTATTCTGTCACAATTTGAGGGGCAAAGTCGGTTGCTTTTGTGCCGAATAAGTTGTATAATATGCGTTAGAAAACAAAAGCAGGTGAGTATTATGGACAATACCTTTGATAAAGATTATTACGGCGAGGAGCCTCAGCGCCCGTTCAACGAGCACCCCGAGCCTCCGGTAAATGCCGACAACCCTTATGCAAGCCCCGTCGCTCAGGCAGAGAACGAGCTTGACCCTCCCACCCGGCGGTTGGGTCCGCAAAGCGCCGCCGCACCCGAGCCCCCCATGCAGCAGTTTGCACCGCAGCCGTGTGAATATGCGCCCGAGCCTCCGGCTCAGCAGTTTGCACCGCAGCCGGGTGAATATGCGCCGGAGCCTCCCGTGCAGCAGTATGCGCCGCAGCCGGGAGAATATGCGCCGGAGCCTCCCGTGCAGCAGTATGCGCCGCAGGCAGGCGGCTTTGTGCCCGAGCCTCCGGTTCAGCAGTATGTTCCGCGCGGCAACGGCTTCGCGCCCGAGCCCCCGGTTCAGCCCTATATACCGCGCGGCGGAAGCTATCCGCCCGGACAGGCGCAGACGGGCTTTGAGCCTCAGCGTCCCTTTATGACAAAGGAGAACGCCGCAAGCTATCCGCAGCAGGAGTTTGCTTATAATCCCATTCAGCACACCGCGACCTATTCCTACGGTATGCCGCCCCAGCCGCCGTCGCAGGCGCAGTCGGGCAGGATGTACTCCTATCCTCAGCAGCCGCCCGTTCAGCCCGGAGCGTATGAGCCGCCTCGTCAGCCGGCAGGTGTTCCCGAGGCAGCAGCCGCGCAGAGCGCACGCGACAACGGTAAGAGCGGCAAAAAAAGCGGCGTCAACAAGGCGCTTGTAGCGGTCATAATAATTATGGGCGTCTTGCTTGTGTCGTCTCTCGGCGCGTTTGTATGGTACGCCGCCAATAACAATAAGGACAGCGGCAAAAGCTCATCCATAAGCGCGCCCGACGAAGATTACGGCTTCGATTTTACCATGCCGGGCGACGGCGGCACGATAATACCAAACGCCACCGAGCCGCCCGTTCACGATGAAAGCGACTATTCCGACAAGGCGGACAAAAACTATCAGGGTCTTGCCCTGAACGACAAGCCTCAGGACGCGCAGACAAACACGGGCTACACCGCCGAATACGCCTTTAAGTCGGCGTCGGATTCGGTGGTTTCGGTAAGGTGCTACAGCACAGAGATCTCGGACACATCGACAGTAAACAGCGAGGGCAGCGGCATAATCATCTCGGCTGACGGCTATGTTGTTACAAACGCCCATGTTATTGGCAACAGCAAAACAGCCTATGCCATTCAGATAGTGACCGCCGACGGAACCAAATACAAGGCGGGCGTTGTCGGATATGACCAGCGCACCGACCTTGCCGTGCTCAAGCTTGACGACGCAAAAGACCTTAAGCCCGCGGTTTTCGGAGATTCCGACAAGCTGGGTCAGGGCGAGGATATTATAATCATAGGCAACCCCGGCGGCATAGAGTATCAGAACTCAATGACAAAGGGTGTCGTGTCGGCGTTTGACCGCTCGGCGTCAAACAAAAACATGGTCAAATACTTCCAGACCGACGCCGCCATCAATCCGGGCAACTCGGGCGGCCCCGCCGTTAACCTTTACGGACAGGTCGTGGGCGTCGCCTCGGCAAAGATCGCCGACGAAATGTACGAGGGCATGTGCTTTTGCATTCCGTCGCAGACCGTTAAGCAGATAACCGACAGCCTTATCAAAAACGGCTATGTAGAGAACAGGGTGCGCATAGGCATTACCGGAACAGCCGTTACAAACAGCGACGCACAGTCCTACGGCGTTCCGCTGGGCATCGCGGTTGACGAGATCGACCCGAGCGGCCCCTGCGCAGATTCCGACCTGCAGCCCAACGACATCATCACCGAGTTTGACGGCATCTCGATAAAGAGCTTTTCGGAAATTTACGAGGCGCTTGAGGGCAGAAAGCCCGGCGACAAGGTAAAGATAAAATACTACCGCGACAGCGACGGCAAGGATCACGAGACCGAAATCGTCCTTCAGGAGGATAAGCCGTAAGGCATCAACAACAAATCATTCAAAAAACACATCACAGCATTTTATCGGGAGGGCGGTTCGCAGCCGTTTCTCCCGATTTTGTCTCTATGCATAATCGTAAATATATAAAATATAATTTATAAGTGTTGTAAGCTTTGGTGTAATGTTACCAAAAGACCCAAAAAATTAAGAAATTGTAGCAAATCGAATATTTCTCGAACAGAATAAAGGGGTATTTTTATTTCGTTTTCGGAAAAAATAACAAAGCGTTACAGAGGTTGTTAATTATAAAAATAAAAGTAACAGCTTTTTAACAAAATGAGTACAAGTTTGCCAAAAAACGGTTACAATTTTAATAATGCGTTGACTTTACTACAAGTTTGTAGTATCATTTTCTGTAGAAGAATTGAAGCGTTACACAAACGTAACCACAATATATAGTATCATTTAACAAATATGTAATATATTTAGTGGATTTGACACAAAAGCCACTCAGTATATAGCTTACCAATACAGTTTTGCAAGTTTTTATCAATCTGAAACGGAGTGCATATCGGTTGGAAAAGTTTGTAGTTTCGGGCGGCAAGCCCTTATTCGGAACGGTTAATATCAGCGGAGCCAAAAACGCCGCGGTCGCTATCATTCCCGCGGTCATCCTTTGTGACGAGCCCTGCCAGATCGAAAATATCCCTAACATCAGCGACGTTACCCTCATCAGCAAGATTTTGCAGCAGATGGGAGCCGTTGTCAGAAGAATAAATAAATCCACCCTTTACATTGACCCCACTCACATCGCCACCTATTCCGCCACCACCGACCTGGTTCGCGGAATGCGCGCGTCCTACTACCTTCTCGGCGCTCTGCTGGGCAGATTCGGCAAGGCAAAGGTCGCGCTTCCCGGCGGCTGCAACTTCGGCGTCCGCCCCATCGACCAGCACCTTAAGGGCTTTGAGATGCTCGGCGCGGAAACCAGACTTGTTGACGGCGCAATTATAGAGGCTATGTGCGACACCGAGCTCGAGGGCAGCCATGTGTATCTTGACGTTGTGTCTGTGGGCGCGACCATGAACATAATGCTCGCCGCCTGCAAGGCAAAGGGGCTTACCATCATCGAGAATGCCGCCAAGGAGCCGCACATCGTCGATCTTGCAAACTTCCTCAACTCTATGGGAGCCGACATCCGCGGCGCAGGCACCGACGTCATCAAAATAAGAGGCGTCCGTTACCTGCACGGCATCACCTACTCCATTATTCCCGACCAGATCGAGGCGGGCACCTATATGTGCGCGGCAGCTGCCACCAGAGGCTGCGTTACCATCACCAACATCACCCCCAAGCACCTTGAGTCTATCTCGGCAAAGTTCCGCGAAATGGGCTGCAAGATCACCGAGTACGACGAGGCAATCACTCTCGACGCCACCGTAAAGCCCCTCAGGCGCTGCAACATCAAAACAATGCCGCACCCGGGCTTTCCCACCGACTGTCAGCCGCAGTTTACCGCGCTGCTGATGGGCGTTCCCGGCACGAGCATCGTAAACGAGAGCGTGTGGGACAACCGCTATCAGTATATCAGCCAGCTTGTTCGCATGGGCGCACACATCTCGGTAGAGGGCAGGCTCGCCATCATCGAGGGCGGCGTACCTCTCACCCCGGCTCCGGTAAAGGCCACAGACCTGCGCGCAGGCGCAGCAATGATAGTGGCAGCTCTGCAAATAAAGGGCACCACCGAGATCTCCAGCATCCAGTACATCGAGCGCGGCTATGAGGACGTGGTCGAGAAGTTCAAATCCCTCGGCGCCGACATTAAAAAGGTGTATTACACAGGCGACAACGAGGAAGAGCTGGACGTGGGCTGATCCTAAATACGAAAAAACGACCGAAGGGCATACTTTGTCCTTCGGTTTTTTGTTTATATGAAACTGTTTTATCCCGCCGTTTTGCACGGTTATCGCTGTCGGCGCAGTTATGACAGGGGGGAGAAAGCGTCCCCCGACGCCTTACTGTTCTTTATAGTTGCCCAAAAAGCTGAACTCGGGCATTTCCTCGCCGAGCTGGCACAGCAGCTCCACCACGTTTTCGCTGTGAACGCTGCCGGTAAAATCAAGGTAAAACAGATATTCAAAATCCTTGCCCTTAATGGGTCGGGATTCTATCTTTGTAAGGTTGAGCCCCAGCGAATTAAAGCGGCACAGCAGGCTGTACAGCGCTCCGTGAACGTGCGGCAGAGAGAAGCAGAGGCTTATTTTGTTTGCGTCTGCGGTAATGATAAGCTCGCGCGAGATAACAATGAACCGCGTGGTGTTTCCTGCGTAGTCCTGCAAGCCCTCGTCAAGGATTTGCAGGCCGTATTCCTTTATCGCCGCTCTCGAGCAGATAGCCGCCACGTTGAGCCGCCTTTCGCGTGCGACGTCCCTTGCGGCAACGGCGGTGTTTGCCTTGGAAGCCGACATCAGCCCGTGAGAGGCTATGTAGTCCTCGCATTGAGCCAATGCCTGCGGGTGCGACCAGACCGTGTCAATGTCCTCCGGCGTCGATTGCCTCAGTCCGCCCAGACAATGCTCTATGGGGAGATCGAGTGCGCCCACAATGTAAAACCTGTGCTTGAGAATAAGGTCATAAACCGCCGACACAGAGCCCGCGTTTGAGTTTTCCACGGGAAGCACTCCCAAGGCTGCGCTGCCGTCCGACACCGCGTCAAATACGTCGGCAAAGCTTTTGCAGCTTATGACCTCCGCGTCGGGAAAAAGCGTCCGTGCCGCCTCGTGGCTGTTTGCGCCGGGAATCCCCTGATATGCGACGGTAAGGCTTTCGCACCCGGGAGCGGATTTGGCGTTCAGAATTTTTTCTCTGAGCTCTTTTCCGCTTCCGATTATGTTGTGTTGAAGGGCGCGCGACAGCTCCATCAGGTTTGAAAACAGCAGCCTTGCGGCGTTTCCGTATTCGCCGCCCTTTTTTGCCACGTCGTCCAAAATCTCGCGCTCGCGCTGCTCGTTCAGCACGGGGATACCGCGTTCCTTTTTGTATCTGCCAACCTCCTTGGCGCACTCCATGCGCTGCGAAAAAAGCTTTATCAGCTCGTCGTCAATGCGGTTTATGTCTTTTCTTATCTCGCTTAAATCTCTCATACTCATCCTCACATCAGGTTTATCAGCGCTATGGCGGCAACAGCCTCCGTCACGGGCACGGCGCGCGGCACTATGCACGGGTCGTGCCTGCCGTGTATCTCAAGCTGTGTGTTTTCGAGCTTTTGCAGGTCAACGCTCCGCTGAGGCTGTGAAATTGACGGTGTGGGCTTTATCGCCGCGCGGAAGATAAGCGGCATGCCGTTTGTTATTCCGCCCAAAATGCCGCCGCAGTTGTTGGTTTCGGTCACAACGCGACCGTCCCTTATCCCGAACGGATCGTTTGACTGCGAGCCTCGCATTTTTGCAAGCTCAAAGCCTGCGCCGAACTCAACGCCCTTTACCGCAGGTATGCCGAACAAAGCCTTCGCCACCGCGCCCTCAACGCCGTCAAACATCGGCTCGCCAATTCCCGCGGGCATGCCGGTAACGGCACATTCCACCACGCCGCCCACGCTGTCGCACGCAAGCCTCGCCGCCTCTATCTCGGCGCGCACGGCTTCCTCCGCGTCCTCGTTTATTAGCGCAAAGGGCGACAGAGCGAGCCTGTCCATCAGCTCGTCGCCGATATGCACCGGGTCAAAGCGGTCGTCGGTGACGCTGCCCACGCGTTCTATGTGAGCCGCGATCTTTATGCCGCGCTTTTCAAGCAGCTGACGACAGACCGCGCCGGCAAAAACAAGCGGAGCGGTGAGCCTGCCCGAAAAATGTCCGCCTCCGCGAATGTCGTTTGCGCCGTTGTATTTTACATAGGCGGTGTAGTCGCTGTGACCCGGACGCGGCACGGCAAGCAGGTTGCCGTAGTCGCTGCTGCGCGTGTTGGTGTTTTTTATAACGGCGCACAGCGGCGCGCCCGTAAGCGTGTCGCCCAAAATGCCCGAAAGCATCTCGGGCAGGTCGCTTTCCTTTCGCGGTGTGGCGGTTTTGTCTTTGCCGGGAGCCCTCCGCGCCATTTGCGCAAGTATTTTTTCGGTGTCTATTTTTTCACCGGCGGGAAGCCCGTCGATGACCACGCCTATGCCGCCGCCGTGGCTTTCTCCGAAAACCGATATTTTTATTTTTTCTCCGTAGGTTGAGGACATGGCTTTCCTCCGTTATACAAGCTCGGCGATGCCGCCGATTTTTTTCCAGTCGATATAAAATGCGGGATAGCTCTTGTTGACGCTGAGCGCGTCGGAGCAGACTATCTCTCCGTCCAGCCCGGCTGCGCAGGCGGCGGCGGACATAACTATGCGGTGGTCGCCGAAGCCCTCAACGGGCGCGCCCTTAAGCCGCTTTACCCCGACTATTTTCAGCCCGTCGGCGGTTTCGCGGGCGTAGCCGCCCAGCGAGTTTATCAGAGCCGCGGTGGTTTTAAGCCGGTCGCTTTCCTTTATTCTCAGCCTCTCGGCATTTGTTATACGGGTGGTTCCCTCCGCAAAGCAGGCGCACACCGCCAGCACGGGCACAAGGTCGGGAATCTGCGCCGCGTTTATCTCAATCGCCCTCATAGGCGCTTTTTTTACGGTTATCGTGCCGCCGTCCTGAAGCACCTCTGCGCCGAATTCGCGCAGGATGGCTGCTATCCTTCTGTCGCCCTGAGCCGAGTCGATGTTGGCGTTCGTCACCGTGACCTCGCCGCCTATCGCGCCGCTTACCAAAAAGAACGCCGCCTGCGACCAGTCGCCGTCGGTTTTGTAGTCGGTGGGAACATAATGCTGCCTGCCGCGCACATGCCAGCCGTTGTCGAGAATATCGACCTCAACGCCGAATTTTGCCATCGTGCGTATGGTCATGTTTATATATCCCGCGCTTTGCACGGGCGAGGTCAGAATGATGTCGCTGTCGCCGTCAAGCAGAGGCAGGGCGAACAGCAGCCCCGAAATGAACTGCGAGCTCACGTCGCCGGGTATTTTAAAAATGCCGCTTTTCAGCCTTCCGCTTATTTTCAGCGGAAGCCCGCCCCCGGTTTCGCAGCTTACGCCCGCCTTTGGCAGGGCTTCGGTGTAAATGCCTATGGGGCGCTCGGGCAGTCTGCCGCTGCCGGTAAATTCGGCGTTAATGCCGCCCAGCGCCGCAACGGGCACAAAAAACCTGAGCGTGCTGCCGCTTTCGCCGCAGTCGAGCAGGGCGGAGCCGTTTTTGAATATTTCGCTGCCGTCAACCGTCAGCGCGTCGCCCTCAAATTCAAAGCGCACGCCCAAGGCTCTTGCGCAGCGGATCGTCGCCCTTATGTCCTCGGACAGCGCAACGGGGGAGACCGTGCATATTCCGCCCGACAGTGACGCGCAGATCACCGCGCGGTGAACGTCGCTTTTGGACGGCGGAGCCTCTGTTGTTCCCCGGGGCTCAAAGGGCTTAAATATCACTTTGTTCATCTGTGTTACCCGTGTTTTCCGTGTGTTCCGTATTTTCCGTTTCTTCGTCCGGCCTTGTGTCTGTGGCTATGTATTCCTCAAGCTCCGCAAGGGGCATAAACAGCGTAAAGCTGTCGCCTATTTTTCTAAGCAGAACAAGATTTATTCCGTCGCCCGCGGTTTTTTTGTCGCCTGCGGCTGCCTCGGCAAGCTCGTCAAAGCCGTGGCTGTCGGAAGCAGGCAGGTCATATTTTTTGCACAGCGCGGCTATTCTGTCTGCGGTGCCGGGCTCGGTCAGTTCGTTTTTTTCGCCTGCCCGGGCGATCATCACCATTCCGGCTGCCACCGCCATGCCGTGGGTCATGCCCGAAAAGCCGTTCAGCTTTTCAATGGCGTGGCCGAGCGTGTGGCCGAAGTTCAGCAGCATGCGCTCGCCCGATTCCTTTTCGTCGCGGCTCACAACGTCGCGCTTTATCGAAACGCAGGTTTCAATAACATCCTCGATGTTTTCCATCGCGTCCCGGCTTTCAAGCTGTTCAAAAAACGCAGCGTCCTTTATGCAGCCGTATTTTATCACCTCGCCCATGCCGTCGGCAATAAAGCGGTCGGGCAGGGTGGCAAGCGCGTCGGGGTCTATCAGCACGGCTGCCGGCTGGTGAAACGCACCAACAAGGTTTTTGCCCTGAGGCAGGTCAACGCCTGTTTTGCCGCCAACCGAGGAATCCACCTGGGCAAGCAGCGAGGTCGGGATCTGCACAAAGCTTATGCCGCGCAGGTACGTCGCCGCCGCAAAGCCCGCCATGTCGCCGCACACTCCGCCGCCCAGCGCAACGATGATGTCGCGGCGAGTAACGCGAAAGTCGGCAAGGGTCTTGTATATTTCGGCTATGGTGCCGAGGTGCTTGCTCTCCTCGCCTGCCTTGAAGATGTGCGTTTTAACGTTAAAGCCGTGCGCGGCAAGCGAGTTGTGAACGCTCCATTGGTAATGCGGAGCAACGTTTGTGTCGGTTATTATAACAGCCTTTTGGGCTGACGTAAGCGGTCTTATCAGCTCGCCGCAGCGTGGGATAAGCCCTCTTTCTATAAAAATGTCATACGGCGCTCCCGTATCGACGTGAACGGTTCTCATACTCATTCTCCTAATGCCTGTTTTACCCTGTGACCCTGCTCCAAAAGCTCGCAGAGCCGTTCCTTGTCCTCGGTTTTTATTGCGTTTATTATATTTGTAATATTTTCTATCAGAATATCAAGCTCTTCAATAAGCGGCTCTCTGTTTTCCAAAAACAGCTCGCTCCACAGCTTTGAGTTGATGTTTGCCACGCGAGACACGTCGCGGTAGCTGCCTGCCGAAAAGCCGTTGTGGTTGGGGCAGCTGGGGCTGAGCACATAAGAGCACGCCAGCACATGCGGAAGCTGAGAGGTAAAGGCTATCATGCGGTCGTGGCTTTCGGGGGTGGTTATTTTAATGGTGTCGAAGCCTATGCTTTTGGCAAGCGATGCGAGAGCGCCCACCTTGTCTCCGGGGGCGCCGCAGGGCGTAATGATAAAGCTCGCGCCCATAAACAGGTCGGCGTCGCTTACGTCAAAGCCGTTCTTCTCCTTGCCTGCCATGGGGTGGCTGCCTATGTAGGTAAAGCCGAATTTGTCTGCAAGCTCCTTAAGCTGCGGACAGATCGCCCTTTTTATGCCTGCCGCGTCGGTCACTATCGCATCCTTGCTTATGTATTGTCCGTATTCGCGCACAAAGTCTATGCACGCCTGAGGGTACATGCACAGAATAATAATGTCGGCGCAGCCCAGACCCTCGGGGGCGCCTATTTCGTCTATCGCTCCTGCCGCCAGCGCCTTTTGCGCGGTTTGGGCGGTGCGGTTTATCCCGATAACATGGTGAGAGGTGTGGCTCTTTATCGCCTTGCAGTAGCTTCCGCCGATTATTCCGAGACCTATCACGGCAATTTTCATGCTTTTACACTCCAATCCTTATGATTATTTTACCACTTTAAAGCATTAAGGTCAATAGCGTCAAACGGGCTTGTTTTTCTTTTTCTCCAGCGCGTCAATAACGGCATAGGCGGTCTTGAGCGGCGACGATTCGCCCCTTACGGTTATGTCGGCCGCGGCGCGGTACAGCGGCAGACGCCTGTTGTACAGCTCCTCCATCGCCCTGTCTCTGTCGGGTCGCTGCAAAAGGGGACGCTTTGTGTCGTTTTTAAGGCGGAGCTTTATATCGCGCAGGGGCACGTCCAGCAGCACTATGTTGTCTTTGCCGCGAAACGCCGCGACGTTTTGCTCAAAGGTCAGCGCACCGCCGCCCGAGGCTATCACGAGATTGCTCATTTCCGCAAGCGCAAGGCACGCCTCGTGCTCGCGGTCACGAAAGCCCGATTCGCCGTATTCTTCAAAAATCTCGGACACGCACATACCTGCCTCATGCTCGATATACGCGTCCATATCCACGAATTTTCTGCCCGTTTTACGCGCAAGGTTTCTGCCGACGGTCGTTTTTCCGCAGCCCATAAAGCCGCACAGCACAATATTGTTCATCCTTAAGGCTCCTTATTTGTTTCTAAGCTCGCGCGCCGCCTCATCGCACAGCCTTTCAATATCGCGCGGGTCAAATTCGCTGCCGTTCCAATGCTTTTGAGCCTCCGCAGCCTGCCACACGAGCATAGACATTCCGCCCGCTGCCTTTGACCCGTTCGCCTTGGCGCGCCGCACGAGCACGGTTTCAAGCGGATTATAAACGGCGTCAAACACCGCCGCGCACCTTCCTATGGCACAGTTGTGTATCGGCTGCTCGCCGCTGTTGGGATACATGCCCACGGGCGTGGCGTTCAGCAGCACATCGACCGTGCCGATTATCTGGTCGATAAGCCCGAAGCTCACCCGGGCGCCGGGTATCTTGCGCGTTATCTCAAGGCAGAGCAGGCCTGCCTTGCCCACGCTCTCGCGGCGCACGGCAAACTCAAACGGCTTGCCGCGCAGGGCGATCTCATACGCCATGGTTCTCGCCGCGCCGCCGCAGCCCAAAATCATTATCCTGCCGTCAAGGTCTATGCCTGCGGTTTCAAGCGCCTTTATAAATCCGTCGGGGTCGGTGGTGTAGCCCCTTGACGTTCCGTTTTTGTTATCCACGGTGTTGACGCTGCCGTACATCGCCGCGCGCTCGTCCGTTGAATCGAGCAGGGGGATGATCGCCTGCTTGTGAGGAATGGTGACATTGTAGCCGTCAAGCCCTTTAAGCACGGCGGCGTATTCCGCGGCAAGCGACTCCGGCGGTATGTCTATGTAGGTGTAGTCCGCGTCAATTCCCGCAAGCGCGAACAGCTTTTTGTGTATAAAGGGCGACATGGTGTGCCCGATGGGGTGTCCTATAACAGCATAGCGCTTTTTTTTCATTGGTTTTCCTCCCGTAACCCTCAGTTTGACTGACAAAAGTGATATTATTATCTATTCTAAACCCGATAGAAAGAGAATAATTTATGCAAAATTAAGATTTTTTAAAAAATTTTTCAAATACGTATTGACAAAGAGGTGAAATATCAATAATATTGTAGGAGACAAACAAAGGGTTTGTTTGCAAAGGTTTTATCATTAACCATTGTAGCACAAAGGATGCGCTTTTGTCTATAGCGGCGGGTGCATAATATTTTACAGGAGGAATTGCAAATGGTATTGGAAAAAGTTAAGGCTATCCTTGCAGAGCAGTTTGACGTAGAAGAGGATAAGATTACAGAGACCACCGACCTTCAGGAGGATCTCGGCGCAGATTCTCTCGATGTTGTCGATCTTCTTATGTCCATCGAGGATGAGTTTGAGGTTGAGGTTCCCGACGAGGAGATCGAAAACCTTAAGACCGTAGGCGCTTTGGTTGGTTACATCGAGGCACATTCATAATTCTGTTGATATTTTTTGCGGAGCCTTAATATGGGGCTCCGTTTTTTCTTTTTGTATTAATAATGCTTAAATTGCAAAAAAATGTTGCAATCGGTCTTGATTTGTATTATACTATTGTATTATAAGCATAATGAACTATAATTTGCAAAGGATGGGTACCATGAATTGTCCCAACTGCAATACAGATATTGAAAAAGGGCAGACAAAATGTCCTCATTGCGGAGCGGCGATAGGCTCCGCAAAAAAGACGACGCCCACAGACGACTACTTTTTCGGTGAGACCGACTATGTGCCGCGCAAAAAAAAAAGCCCGTTACGCTTATTGCCGTTATACTTGCGGCGGCTATCGTGCTGATCGCCGCAGGCTTGTTTGCGTACAGCGTGCTTTCCAACGGCGGCTATAACGAAGCAACGTCTCCGTCACAGACCGCAACGACTGTTTCCGCCGAGACGGCGACAACTCAGCCGGCAACCGAAACCCGGCCTGCAACCGCCGCTCAGACAACTGCGGCTGCCCAAGCCACAGCTGCTTCGGCAACGGCGGGCTCGACCGAACCGGATCCGCGCATGGTTGAGGATACTATAGACCAGTACATTTTCAACACGGGTCTTGAGCAAAAGCTCAGAAACGACATAAGCTACTATTCCGTCACCCTTGAAATGCGCGTTTCGGGCAAGTCTTTGATAGCCGAGTACGGCATATCAAACGAGACGGAAGAGGGCAAGCAGGCGATCACCGGGCAGATGCAGCGTTTGTTTGACTCCTACAGCGAGGACGCGTCGCTTTTTACAGACGAAATGACCCAGCGCGGCATTGAATACGCGACAATGGAATTCAGGCTTACAGACACGGACGGAACTGTTCTTGTGTCTAAAATATACAGCTAAAAGGAGATAATTATGAACTGTCCCAATTGCAACAACCCGTTAAACCCGGGCGAGACCTTCTGCGGTGTTTGCGGTTCACCCGTGCAGCAGTCATCATGGCAAAGTCAGCAGCCTACGCAGCAGCCTGCATGGCAGAATCAGCCTCAGCAGCAGTATCAGCAGCCTACGCAGCAGTATCAGCCGCCCCAAAATCAGGGCAACGCCGCATATCAGCAGCAGTATCAGCAGTATCAGCAGCCGAGCGGATTTCAGAATCAGCCCCAGCCCATGCAGTACGGTTATCAGCAGCCTGCTCCCAAAAAGAGCAAGACACCCGTAATCATCGCAATAATCGTTGCGGCGGTGCTGGTAATAGGCGGTGTTGTGGCAGGCATCTTCTTCCTGCCCAAGCTGTTTAACAACGATTCGGGCTCGTCGGGCGGCACATCCGCTTCAACGGTGAGCGGCAGCACCACCGGCTCGTCGCACAGCCTTCTTGACAAGGACGGCAGCGTTATAGTTACCGACAACGCCTTCAATGCAGACGATTCGGAAACCGAGTCAAAAATAAAGAGCAAGCTCGACGACACCAACGCCATCAAGCAGCTTAAGGACAGCTTTGACGAAGCGGTTTCGGGCATGGCAGGGGTTGACATTGATGCAAAGGGCAACGCTCTTGTAATGGACATCTCGTTTACCATTGATATTCCCGAGGATTCCATCGAAAGCGTTAAGGATTCCATGGAGACCACCTTTGACGGCATGAGAAGCGAGTTCTCGACCTACATTTCTCAAATGAAATCCGGAGCCGGGGTAAATGACCTTATCATTATTCTGGTCATCCGCGAAAAGGACGGCACAGTCATCAACGCAATGGTATTTGAATAAACGGATATAACAACAAAAGCCATAACGGATCCGCTCCGTTATGGCTTTTGTGCAGCATTATTTTACGTGAAAGAGCTTTCTTGCCGACATTCGGCAAGTTCCTTGAGTTCGGCGATCGCCTTTGCCGCGTCCTCAGCCTTAAAAACAGCCGTGCCGGCAACGCATACATCCACGCCTGCCCTTGCGGTCTGAGCTATGGTCGCCTCTCCTATGCCGCCGTCTGCCTCTATCAGCACATCGGCGCCCAGCCGTTCACATTCGCGGCGAATTTCGGCAGCCTTGGGAAGCATGTCCGACATAAACGACTGACCGCCGAAGCCGGGCTCCACCGTCATTATAAGCACAAGGTCTATGCTTTCAAGATAAGGAAACACAGCCGAGGCAGGTGTGTTCGGCTTTATAACGAGTCCGGGCATAATGCCGCGGTCTCTTATTTTTTTTATGGTTTTTTTGATGTCGGAGTCGCTTTCAACGTGAAACGTGATAATGTCCGCGCCCGCGTCGGCAAAGTCGTCGATGTATTTCAGCGGATCGCTTATCATCAGGTGCACGTCAAAGGGCTTGTCCGTGTATGCTCTGACCGCCTTTATAACGGGCGCGCCGAAGGTCAGGTTGGGCACAAAATGAGCGTCCATAACGTCGAGGTGCATCCAGTCCGCACCCGAGCGGTCCATTCTTTGAATTTCGCTTCCCATCGCCGCGAAGTCGCAGGACAGGAGAGAGGGAGCTATTTTCATGGCGTATTCTCCTCAAATTGTTATCAATAATTATCAAGGCAACAAATCTCGGCAAGGCGACAGCCTTACCTCGATTTATTTGTACAACCTGACGAAAAATCTTACTGTGCAATCCGCACACCTGAATTATGCGGTATTGCCTCAAGGCTTTTGGATGGACGGCGCGATTATCGCGGCTGCCGTCCAGAACAGCGAATATATCAGCACCTCTATCGTTCCCATAACGCCGATATTCGCGTAAAGCGACAGTGTGGAGGCGACAAGTATTCCTAAAATCACCGCGATTAGCTGAATGATTATCGCAAGCGAAATGTTATGCTTTATCCTCACGCAGCCCGACACCGCTCTTGCAAGAGCAGACGCCTTGCCGTGGGTTATCAGATAGGCGCGCGAGTTTTCTTCAACAACGCCCTGGGTCTCCTTGAGCACGTTGCCCAAGCCCGTGGGCAACACCTTTATGCTGCGGTAGAACAGGTTGTAAAGCTTTGCCACAAGGTCGTCGTTTATGTTGTAGTCGGTGGTGCGAATAAGAAAGCTTATGCCGTTTGCCTCGGCGCGCTGCATTTCGGTTTTAAGCTCGGGGTCGGCGTGGTAGCAGGTGACAAGCATTGCCACAAGCCTGCCCGCGCGCGAAAGATAGGTTGCCTGCCTGCCGTCTGCGGTATATTTTTCCTCGTAGTCATAGGACGGGGTATCGACCCTGTACTTTTCCATAAGTGCGCGCGAGCCCACCAAAATGCGCTCGCCGTTTATCCAGCCGACAAGCCCCAGCTCGTCCTCGTACAGCACGCTTTCAACCTCGGGAAGCGTCTCCCTGGTTTCGGTGACCACCGAGTCAAAGGCGTTTGCTATGGGGTTGCGGGCTTCCTTAAGAATGGCGATGCCGCACAGCAGGGATTCGTCAACGTTGTAGTCCTCAAAGGTCTTGATGCCCTCAAGCTCTATGTAGTCCGCAGGGAACAGCTCGTTTGCGTCAATCATTATGGCGGTGCTGTCGCAGAACTGCTTTACCGACGGATAGCCTGCCAGCATTCCGCCGTAGCCCGTAAGGGTTTTGCAAAGCCTTTTTATCGGCGTGTTAACAGCCAAAAGGGTAGCTGTGGGGATCGCCAGCGCCGTTATGAGCGACAGGGTGTTGACCGCGTCGGAGAAGGAAAACTTGACCACGCCGTACAGTATGGCGATGATCACCGCCGCCGCAGTAGTTACGGGAGCCAGCTTTGACGCAAGATCCTCGCTCGGGTCGGGCGCGTAGGATATTTTGAGAAAGTTTGAGGCAAAGCCCGTCTTGTGCTGATAGGCGATGAGGTTTTTGTCTGACGCCGTACCGCTGAGCATCTTGTTTGCCACGCTCTCGTTGTTGTATATCTTTGCCGCGTATTTTTGCCCCTTGGCGGTCACAAAGCGGAAGTTGTCCTTCACGCGGAGCACCAGCAGCAGCTTGCCCATGTTGTTGGCAAAGAACGCCAGCAGCACTATAACGCAGTAGTAGTTTGTGTTGAAGCCCGACATGTCGCCCAGACAGAAGAACGATACCACCGTCTGCACCACCGCCGCGGCGCCTGCCACGGCAACGGCGGTGTCGGAGTTGCCCTTGAATTTGAGCAGCGGAGTAAGTCCGCTGAGCATTGAAACGCGGTTGAGCATGACGGAGAAGCCGATTAGCAGCAGGTTGAACACCGCATAGGCGGCAGGCGCTACCGGTATTGCCGATATTATCGCCTCGGGGAACACGCGCGTGACCACCGACAGGATAATGGCTATCAGCGCGATTATGCCCGACAGCAGACCCCTGAAAAACAGCTTGCGGATGTTCTCGTTCAGCTCGAACATTATGCTGCTTTCCTCATCCTCCTCGCCCGTATAGTCCTCAACGGTCTTTGCTTTTTCCTTGGGCGTGTCGTTGTCGTCCGACTCATCGCGCGAGAAAAATCCCACAACTGCCGACAGCAGCTTTTCCTGAGCGGAACGGGTGTCCTTTTCCTCCTCCTGCTCGGGCACGGGCTTGGGCTCGGGGCGAATAACATGCGCTATAACCGAGGGGTTCTTGGAGCGAATGTACTCCTCGTACTCGTGACCGACCACCTCCGAGAACCTTCCAGCCTTTACGTTCAAAATATTCTGCGGCTCGTCGGGGCGATATACCGGGACCGTCGATACCACCTTTTTGGCGGACTTTTCGGTGGGCGGCGCCGCTGAGCCGAACATCTCTTCATATTTGCCCTTCTGCGGCTCGGGCGGCGGGTCGGAGCTGTCCTTTATCTCTATGTCAATGGTGTCGATGTTTTCGATGGCGGGCGTCTCTCTGAACTGCTCCACCTCGCCCAGCACCTCGCTTGAAAAGGTAGCGCCGTCGTCGTATTCGGGCTTAAGGGTGACTATTTTGTTTTCTTCCTCGGCGGCTTTTTCGGCGGCCTCCCGCGCAGCTCGTTCCGCCTCCGCCTTTTTGCGCGCTTCCTCGGCGGCGTCCTCGGGGGTTTTTACATCGCCGCTTTTGCCGCCGTCAAGCTCCAGCTCCGCCTGCATGGTGGCGGCGGTCTTTTCGCCCACAATGGCGTTTGCCTGAGCCCTTTCGCGCTCCCTTTTTTCAAGGTCGAGCGGATTTTCGTTTTTAAGGCGCGGCTTTTTGTCGGCGTTGCTGAATATCTCCTGAACCTTTGGCTTTGCGCGGTATTTCTGCGCGGTAAGCTTCATTTTTTCTTCGTCGGCAATGTGGTGCCTTTCGTCAAGAATGCTCTGTATCTCAAGCTCCTTGAGCAAATCGTTTTTCTTGTCAAAATCCGACATTTTACACATCCTTTACATTGCGGTCATCGGTTTGCGGCTGCGGCATACATAAGCACGCCTGCCGCCACCGAGGCGTTAAGCGAATTAATATGTCCCTTCATGGGCAGCGACACGATCACGTCGCATTTTTCGCGCACAAGCCGCGAAATGCCCTTGCCCTCGTTGCCCACGACAAGCGCGCACGCGCCCGACATATCGCACTTGCGGTAATCCGTTCCGTTCATGTCGGCGCCATATACCCACACGCCGCGCTCCTTAAGCTCGTCAAGCAGCTTGGATATGTTTGTTACCCTTGCCACGCGCATGTATTCCACCGCGCCGGCAGACGCCTTGCCCACGGTGTAGCTAAGTCCCGCGCTTCTGCGCTTGGGCACTATCACCCCGTGCACTCCCGTGCACTCGGCGGTGCGTATTATCGCGCCCAGATTGTGCGGATCCTCTATTTCGTCAAGCACTACGATAAACGGCGGCTCGTTGCGTTCCTGCGCATAGGCAAAAATGTCCTCGACCTCGGCGTATTCCTTCGCCGCCGCCAGCGCCACTATGCCCTGATGTGCGGCGCCTCCGCTCAGAAAATCGAGTTTGGTGCGGTCGGCTTCCTTAACCGGGATCTGCTTCTCACGCGCCTTTGCCAGTATGCCCACTATAGCGCCGCTCTTTTCGCCGCGCGCCACAAGTATTCTGTCGATCGGCCTGCCGCTGCGGATAGCCTCGCTTACGGGGTTTCTGCCCGGTATTACGTCGGGCTTGGGTTCGTTTTGTCTGTCGTTCATAGCCATTCCTCGCTGTTTTTCGCATATATAGCTTATTATAACACAAAGCTGCAAATTTAGCTATCCCTTTTTTACGTTTTTACTTCTTTACCTTACAAATATCGTGTCGAGTGCGACGGCGCCGTAGTCCAAATTGCGCGGAAGTATCCCGTACATGCCTGTCGCCCTGTCCATAAAAAGATAATTCCTGACGGGGAAGGGAGTGAGGCTGAAATACAGCGACCAAAGCAGAAACAGCAAAAACAGCGACGGAGCAAACAGCCTCTCGACCTTAAGCGGCGACACCGTCAGCGCATAAGACAGAGCAAAGGCGAGCGTGACGCTCACGGCGGCAAACGCAAGCTCTGCCGCTTGTGTGTTTTTGCCGTCGAGCCCGTGATACAGGGCGCACAAGCCGAGATAAAGCACGCCCAGGGCGTACAGCGCGGCGGTTTTTGCCACGGCTATGCGGTGAACTCTGCGCCCGAGGCACATCACCTCGATAACAGCCCACAAAAGATAGGAAAACAGCAGCGTTTTGCAGCATTCCCAGCAGCTGTCGTTCACGGCGCCGAACAGCAGCCCGGGCAGGCTGCCGCCGCTCAGCGTATAAACCGACCGCATAAAGGCGGAGCAGGCGGCGCAGAACAGCAAACCGGCAAGCTCAAGCTTCAGCAATTTTTTGTCCATTTTAGACTCATTCCAATCGTTACAAAAATGTATTATTTTTACACGGAATTAAGGCAACACCGCACAATTCAAGGCGCTCGGCAAGGCGACAGCCTTACCTCGATTTATTTGTACAACCTGACGAAAAATCTTACTGTGCAATCCGCACACCTGAATTATGCGGTATTGCCTTAAAACGCCCGAAATAAAATTCCCGGCCGGAAAATATACGATGCGTAAAATTCTTTAATTTCAATATAATGTGGAAAACTCTGTGGAAATTGTGAAGCCGCGGTGGATAACTGCGCCGCAGAAACCCCGATTCTGCTTGACTTTACAAAAAACAGCCCGGTTTTTTGACATTCCACACAAAAAATGCTTCCGAACATTTATATCATTAACATCTACAAATTGTATAAACTGCGTGTCAATAGATAATTTTGCTGTTTTTTAAATATTTAGTAAATCCACCCGTACGGCACGTCTGCCCACCGGCATGTGAGGAAGAAAAGCTGATGTTTGCAGTATTTCAGACCCGGAGAAAGTGCCCACCGGCACAGGCGGAGAAGTGCCCACCGGCACAGGCGGAGAAGTGCCCACCGGCACAGGCGGAGAAGTGCCCACCGGCACAGGCGGAGAAGTGCCCACCGGCACAAGTGATGTTAACCGAAATACAGCCGCACAAATACCACGCTCATTATCACAGCAGTCAGGTCGGCGGCAATGGCGGCGATAAGCGTGTGCCGCACCTTTTTTACCCCCACGCAGCCGTAATACATTGCGATCGCGTAAAAGGTGGTTTCGCTCGACCCTGCCAGCACCGACGCCACCCTGCCGGCAAAGCTGTCGGGGCCGCAGTCCTCAAATACCGACATCAGCAGAGCCGTTGAGCCTCCGCCCGACACGGGTCTGAGCAGCGCCATGGGCACGATCTCCTTCGGAAACCCGAGCAGCTCTGCAAGCGGCTCGGCTGCGCGGCAGATAACTTCAATCGCTCCGCTCGACCTGAGCAGGCTCACGGCAAAGACGAGCCCGAGTATTGTGGGCGCTATTTTGTACAGCGTGGCAAAGCCCTCGCGCGCGCCCGTGATGAAGATGTCGAACACGGGAACCCGTTTTATCAGGGCGAAGGTCGTGATGATCCCTGCAAATGCGGGTAAAACAAATTCCATCACAGCCTCCTTTTGCGCGATATAAGGTTTCCGCAGCAGGCGATCAAAAGCGCCGCCGCAAGCGCGCAGGCAGAGCTCAGCCAGACCGGAACGATTATGTCGAACGGCTCCGCGCTGCCGCTGCTCCCCCTCAGGGTCGCAAGCATTGTCGGCACAAGCTGCAGCGACGCGGTGTTCATCACCACAAAAATAACCATCTCATCACTTGCCGTGTCGCTTTCGCCGTTAAGCCTGTGAAGCTCCTGCATCGCCTTCAGCCCGAACGGTGTGGCGGTATTGCCAAGCCCCAGCAGATTTGCGCTTATGTTCATTGAAATGCATTTGAACGCCGCGCCCTTTTTGTCGAGCCGCGGAAACAGCCGCCCCAGCAGCGGAGAAAACAGCCGCGCAAAAATGTCGGTCAGTCCGCTTTGCTCGGCGATCTTCATCAGTCCCGACCAAAGGCAGATAACGCCTGCCATGGTCATAAGCAGCTCTACGGCGGAGGCTGTGCTGTCTATCACCGCCTGCGACAGACTTTGCGTGTTGCCAAGCAGCAAAGCGCACACAACGCTTCCCGTCACCAAAAAACTCCAGATATAGTTGAGCATAAGCACCTCAATAATTGTCGAATATTGTCGAAATCGGCTGAATAATTGCAATAATTGTATTTTCTTGTCACATTTGTATTATTTCTTGACAAAACTGTCGGAAAGGCGTATAATAAATATGAGGTAAAGGATGGGTGAGTTATATGATCTACACCAATTTCAGAGAGATAGACAAGGCCGGCAGGATAGTCATTTCCAAGGACATCAGACGGCATCTCAACATTCAGGCAGGCGATGTTTTGCAGATCAATGCCGACGACGAATGTATCACAATAAAAAAGGCGGAGCCCAAGTGCATTTTCTGCAACACTCTCGACAACCTTACGCTGTTCGAGGGCAGGCATGTTTGCGCCGGCTGCCTTGGCAAGCTGAAAAACCTCTGATAGATTATATTTGAAAGAGAGCAGTTTTATGAGGCTTTTCATGGCTGATATAAATGAAGTCTGCGACGGCGACATAGGCTTGATCGCGCCCGAACGCGCCCAAAAGGCGCTCAGGTACCGAATGACCGCCGACAAAAAACGCTGTATCGCGGGCGGGTTACTTTTGCGCCGTTTTTTGAACGGCGCTGTTGTTTATGAAAACGAATTCGGCAAGCCCGTGGCGGACGGCGTGTTTTTCAATCTTTCCCACAGCGGCGACCACGTTATCCTTGCGGTCGGCGATACCGACGTGGGCTGCGACATAGAGCGACACAGGCAGGTCGATCCAATTAGGCTCGGCAAGGTGGTTTTTACCGGCACGGAGCTTGACCTCATCGCGGGCAGCGCCGACAGGACAGGCGTTTTCTTTGACATCTGGACAAAAAAAGAAGCCCTGCTCAAATGCATGGGCAGAGGCTTTCACCGCGCGGCAAAGACCGTTGATGTCTGCGCGGATGTGTTTTCGGAGGACGGCGACAGGTACATGCTGAAAACCGTCCGTATTCCGGACTATACAATTTCGGTATGCGCCAAAAACGGCGAAGCGGACTTTGCTATCGAGGCTGTCAGCCTGAATAACGTTCGCCGCGAACTGACGCAATGATCATTCATTGAAGCTTATAACGGGAACCACGGCGAAAAACTCAAGGCTTTCGCTTCCGTGATTTTCAAGACCGTGACGGTGACCGCACGGGCAGTAGTGACACTCGCCTGCGGTCGCCGTATATTTTTTGCCGTCGTCAAGCACCGTAGCCGTGCCGCTCAAAAAGTAAATGATCTCGCTGTCGCCCTCGTGCACGTGTTCGCCTATGGAAGACCCCGGCTGCAGCGTTCCGCGGATTATCTTGTTTTGTCCGTCAAAAAGTATCGCGGCTATAAACTCGCCCTCGCCGCCCTTAAAGTTTGGATAAACGGTCTTTTTTTCGTTGTTCAGATCGTAAAGCATGGTATCTCTCCTTTTCGTACGGGTAAATTTTAGCACAAACGCCGTCGGCTTTCAATATTTTTCCGCTTATCATGTCGAATTTGACACTTGTTTTTTTTGCCGCGATGGTTTATAATAGACAAAGTTGAATACAACCTTATCAAGAGCGACTGAGGGAACAGGCCCTGTGACGTCCGGCAACCTGCGTTGGCAAGGTGCTAAATCCTGCGGTTTTACCGAAAGATGAGTTGTTGGCGCCTTTCGGTCGAAGGGCGCTTTTATTTTGAATGGAGTGAAAAGAATGTCAAGGTTTTTATTTACATCGGAATCCGTGACCGAGGGACATCCCGACAAGGTCTGCGATAAAATATCCGACGCTGTGCTCGACAGCATATTAGAGCAGGATCCTGCCGCTCACGTGGCCTGCGAGACCACCTGCACCACGGGTGTTGTTCACATCATGGGCGAGATCTCGACAAAGGCTCAGGTTGACGTTGCCGAAACCGCGCGCCGCGTTATCGACGACATAGGCTACAACGATCCCGCCTGCGGCTTCGACGCCAAAAGCTGCGCCGTGCTTGTGTCGCTCGACGCGCAGTCGCCCGACATAGCCATGGGCGTTAACGAGAGCTTTGAGCACAAGGACGGCGAGGACGACATAAACAACCTTATCGGCGCAGGCGACCAGGGAATGATGTTCGGCTATGCATGCAACGAGACCCCCGAGCTTATGCCCATGCCGGTTTCGCTCGCGCACAAGCTCGCTTTGCAGCTTACCAAGGTGAGAAAGGACAAAACCCTCACCTATCTTCGCCCGGACGGCAAAACTCAGGTTACTGTGGAGTACGACGACGGCAAAGCGGTTCGTGTTGACACCGTCGTGGTATCGACCCAGCATGACGAGGATGTTTCGCTTGAGCAGATTCGCCGCGACATGACCGAATATGTGATTAAGCCCGTTATTCCGGCAGAGCTGTTTAAGGATACCAAGATTTTTGTAAACCCCACAGGCAGATTTGTTGTGGGAGGCCCCGTGGGCGACGCAGGTCTCACCGGCAGAAAAATAATAGTGGATACCTACGGCGGATTTTCACGCCACGGCGGCGGCGCGTTCAGCGGCAAGGATCCAACAAAGGTTGACCGCAGCGCGGCGTATTACGCCAGATACATCGCCAAAAACATAGTTGCCGCAGGTCTTGCCGACCGCTGCGAGGTTCAGCTTGCCTATGCCATCGGCGTGGCAAAGCCCGTTTCGCTGATGGTTGACGCCTTCGGAACCTCAAAATACACAAACGAGCAGCTCTCCGCCGCGGTTGAAAAGGTGTTCGACTGCCGTCCCCACTCCATAATCACCCAGCTCGAGCTCACCAAGCCTCAGTACTATCCCCTCGCCGCCTACGGCCACATGGGACGCGAGGAGCTCGGTGTAAGATGGGAGCAGACAGACAAAACCGAGGCGCTTAAGGCGGCGGTAATATAACAACAATATGTGCAGCAGGTTTTATTATTCATAATCACAACAGCAAAACCTATTGACAATATCAAAAACACGAATATAATATAATCAGGTTGTCTTCGGGGCGGAGTGAAATTCTCCACCGGTGGTATAGTCCACGAACAGGCTTTTTGCCTGCCGAGCCTGTGAGATTCAGGCACCGACGGTCACAGTCCGGATGAAAGAAGAAGCGTTTTATAAAGGCGCGGCGTTTTGCCGCCCGTTATCAAAGCATTTTCGCCCCGTCGCATTGCGGCGGGGTTTTTTATGCTGTTATTCAATAAAACGCTGTTTAATATGTTGCGTTGATTCTGCATAACTGTGTTGCAGGCTTTGCAGAGTGACAGTTTTCGGAGCGACCTGTTGCGTTGATTCTGCATAACTGTGTTGCAGGCTTTGCAGAGTGACAGTTTTCGGAGCGACCCGACAATACTACGGGAGGTCATTTTTATGACGGCAAAAACATCAACGGGAAAAATCAAAAATCTGGCGGTAATGGCGATGCTCACCGCGCTTGCAATAGCTGCGGACATCTTTTTGAGGATACCCAACATCGGCGGCTTTCTCACCTATGAGCCCAAGGACGTTATCCTCACCATAGGCGCGTTTGTTTTCGGCCCTGTGGCAGGGCTGTGCATGTCGCTCGTAACCTGCCTTGTCGAGATGGTCACGGTCAGCTCCACGGGCTTTATCGGGCTGCTTATGAACTTTTTGGCGTCGGCGGTGTTTGTGGGCACGGCGTCGGTTATTTACTACCGCAAAAAAACCATGAGCCGTGCGATAGTCGGTCTTCTTGCGGGCTCGGCGGCGATGATAGTCGTAATGCTGCTGTGGAACTTTATAATGACGCCGATATATATGGGTGTTCCGCGCGAGGCTGTGGTGTCGCTCATACTGCCGCTGCTGCTGCCCTTTAACGCCATAAAGGCGGCGCTCAACGCTGCGCTGGTGCTTATGCTGTACAAGGGCGTTGTCACCGCGCTGAGAAAGTCGGGGCTTATACCCAAGCGCGAGAGCAGCGACGGCGAAAACAAAAAGCTGAACACGGTCATCGTAACGGTGGTGTCGGCGCTTGCCGTGGCTACCATGATACTTGTGCTGCTTATTTTTGCGCATATTATTTGATACACTTGACAAAAACAAGCAATGTGAATATAATAGTATCCGAAATACAGAGTAGAGATTCGTGCGTGAAGTGTTCCGCGAACGGGGAGTTGTCGCGGAGACGAAGGGGAGCAGCCCTGCGGTGCGTGTCTCGCATCCCGCTGTTGCAGTAAGGTATAGTAAGGCGGGCGTGTGTCCGCCTTTTTTCTTTGCACAGCTATCATCCGGAGGTTGTTTTGTCACCGTTATCATCACTTAAAAATTCCGTATTAGAATTAAAAAAGATCCAATCCCTCGCCGCCATAGCAATGCTGCTTGCGCTGCGCGTGGTTTTGGGAATGTTCGCAAACGCCACGCTGCCGCTTTTCGGCAACGCAATAAAGATAAGCCCGTCGTTTTTGCCCATAGTTATGGCAGGCGCGCTGTTCGGACCCGTTCCCGCAATGCTTGTGGGCGCACTGGGCGACGTGCTGTCGTATCTGATTGCCCCCACGGCAGGCGGCTTCTTCCCGGGCTTTACCGTCAGCGGCGCGCTTACGGGTCTGATTTACGGCTTTGCGCTTTACAACAGAAAAATAACCCTGCCGAGAGCCGCGGTTTCGTGGGCGGTAAATACGCTTGTGGTAGAAACCTTCCTTGCGGCGTACTGGCTGTTTCTGCTTTACAGCGCTTCAACAGGCAAGGGCTACGAGGGCTGGCTTGTTGCAAGGCTGATAGGCCAGGCGGTAAAATGCGTGCCCGACATTATCCTGATATTCGCCATGGGCAAGCTGTGCGACGCGCTTAGGAAAACAAAACTGATGAGATAAAACACAGATACACAACACGCCCCCGGAGCCGTAACGGTTCCGGGGGCGTGTTTTATGTTGTGCAACATTTATGCAGGATAATACGTTATCGGCAGGCTTACGACCCGTCAGATAAAAATCCTCAATTCACTTCTGGTATCATTTTTCCGATAAACCCGCTTTTATAACACGCAAAAAGGGGCTGTCGCATTAAGCTCCAACAAAGTAAAAGACCGGGTAGCCCGAAAAGGGTTGCCCGGTCAGTGCTTTCGTTGTATAATTTAATTACCGA
>CADBWP010000035.1 GCA_902798365.1 uncultured Ruminococcus sp. | reverse complement strand
CTCATAAATATTATCGGTGATGCTTATGGTGTTGAACGGCGCAAAGAGCGCAGCGGCGGCAAAAGCGGCGATTGTGTCTTTCGGATGCGTGATGATAACGGTTTTTTCGGAGCCCTGCCGTCAGGGAGCGGCACAGGGCGTTGAGCTGTGCCTCGGGGTGCTGGCTCCGTCGCTGTTTCCCTTTTTGGCGGCGACTAATCTGTTTGTGGGCAGCGGCGCATGCTCCGCAACGGGCAGGCTGCTGCAAAGGCCGTCGGCGGCGCTGTTCGGCGTTAGCGGCGCGGCGGCTCCCGTGATCTTGCTCAGTCTTATCGGCGGCTATCCCGCAGGCGCGTGCGGTGTTGCCGCTCTGCACAGGCAGGGCTCGATAAGCGACGGCGAGGCGCAACGAACGGCGCTTTTCGCGGTGGGAGCGGGTCCCGGCTTTTTGATAAGCTATGTGGGCAGCTCGCTGTGCCACAGCCAAACGCTCGGCTATATTTTGCTGGCGGCGCAGGCTTTGTCGGTCATTATTATGGGAACGGGGCTTAGAATAGTATTCGGTAAAGCGGATAATATTTCCGCAAAAGAAAATAAGCCGCCTCCTCTCCCCTTTTCCGAGTCGCTTGTGCTGTCCGTTACAGACGCGGCAAGGTCTGTGCTTGTAATCTGCGCCTTTGTAACGGCTTTTTCCGCCGCAATGGGCGTTGCCGCCGGCATATTGCCCGAAAGCGTAACGACAGTCCTGTACGCTGCGGCGGACGTGAGCGGCGGTGTTACGCGGCTTGCAAACGGTCACAGCGCGGAGGCGATAGCCTTTGCCGCGGGCTTTGGCGGCTTGTGCGTGCATTTTCAGATATTTGCCGCGCTTGGCAGCGTCAAAGTCAACAAGCTGCTATTTTTCCTTATCAGAATTATACAAGGGCTTATAACCGCCGCCCTTACTCATTTCGGGCTTTTGCTTTTCCCTGTGCGGACGGCTGTGTTCTCTACACGGGCGGCTCCCGTGCCCGCAAGCGGCGGCTCGGGCGCTTTGTCGGGAGCCGTTGTTGTTGCGGTTTGCATTTGTTTTTTGATCAGTATTAAACAATATCGGAGGTAATCATATGTGCGGAATTGCAGGATGGATAGAAAAGGGCAGCGCCATGGTTGACAGGCGCGGCAGGCTCAACAAAATGTCTCAGACCCTTGAACGCAGAGGCCCCGACGAAAACGGGCTGTACATCAACGGCGACACGGCGCTTATCCACCGCAGGCTGACGGTGATAGACCGTGAAAACGGCAAGCAGCCGATGTCGGTCACCCATGAGGGCGTGACATATGTGATAGTGTATAACGGCGAGCTGTACAACACCGACGCCGTGCGCGAAAAGCTGCGCGCCTCGGGGTTTCACTTTCGCGGACACAGCGACACCGAGGTGGCGCTTAAGTCATATATAAAATACGGCGACCGCTGCGCAGAAAGGCTGAACGGCATTTTTGCCTTTGCGGTGTTCCGCTCGGACACGCGCGAGGTGTTTTTGTGCCGCGACCGCGTGGGCGTAAAGCCTCTGTTTTACAGCGAGTACAACGGCGGACTGGTGTTTGGCTCCGAAATAAAAGCTCTGTTGGCAAGCGGTGTTATAAGACCCGTTATAAACGAACAGGGCTTGTATGAGATATTCTTTCTGGGACCCGCTCGAACCCCCGGCTGCGGAGTGTTCAAGGGCGTGTTTGAGCTGAACCCGGGCGAGTGCGCGGTGTATCGCAACGGCAGGCTGCGCCGCAAAAGCTACTACTCCATAGAAGCGCGAGAGCACACCGACAGCGAAAGCGAAACAATTGAAAAAACGCGTTATCTGCTCACCGACGCGGTGCGGCGGCAGCTTGTGAGCGATGTGCCGTTGTGCATGCTGCTTTCGGGCGGGCTTGACAGCAGCGTGATAGTAAAGGCTGCCGCAATGTACAACCGCGAGCACAAGCTGGGCAGGATAAACACCTATTCGGTGGAGTACCGCGACAACGACCGCTACTTTAAAAAGAGCAGGTTCCAGCCCAACCGCGACTTTGAGTACATCAAGCTGATGTCGAAGGACGCCAACACCGTGCACCGCGAGGTAATACTTGACAACGCCGACGTAGCCGACGCCCTGTATGACAGCGTGACCGCGCGCGATCTTCCCGGTTATGTTGATGTGGATTCGTCGCTTTTGCTGTTTTGCCGTGAGATGAAGCGCGACTTTACCGTTGCCCTGTCGGGCGAGTGCGCCGACGAGCTGTTCGGCGGCTATCCGTGGTATCACGACCGCGACATTCTGTTTGAGGACTGCTTTCCGTGGTCGCGCAGTCAGGACGTGCGTCGGTTCATCCTTAAGGACGGCATACTGAAAAACGGCGAGGAGTACGTACGGCAAAGGTATCTTGACACCATCGCCCTTGCGCCTAAGCTGCCGTCCGATTCGCCCGAGGACGCACGGATGCGCGAGATGTTCTTTTTAAACTACTACTGGTTTATGCAATGCCTGCTCGAGCGCAAGGATCGCTGCTCGATGTACAGCGGACTTGAGGTGCGCGTGCCGTTTTGCGACTACCGCCTTGTGGAGTACGCCTACAACATGCCGTGGAGGCTGAAGGCGTATGGCGGCAGAGAAAAGGGGATCGTGCGCAAGGCGTTTGAGGATATTCTGCCAAAAGAGATAGCGTGGCGCAAAAAGAGCCCGTACCCCAAAACCCACAACCCCGTTTATTTTGAGATATGCGCCGACAGGGTACGTAAAATTCTGCAAAAGAAAAATGCTCTCACCTGCCTGCTTAAAAAGGAAGCCGTGGAGCAGATAATTGAACACCCCGAAACGATAAGCGAGCCGTGGTACGGTCAGCTGATGCAGGCGCCGCAGATTTTGGCGTACATTGTTGAGCTCGATTACTGGTTTGAGCAATACGGTGTTGAAATTGAGGGCGGTGTGTGATACAATGGTAGCATAATCCGACCGGAGAAGGAATTATGAACGAAAAGATTTTTAAAGCCTGCGTAAGCTATTTTAACAGGCACAGCATAGCCTACAGTATTCTTGAGGTTATATACAAGGGCTTGCCGAACATTCTGTTCGTCGCCTACCCCACCTTTCTTTTGTATGTGTGGTTTTTTAACAACGAAAGCCTGCCAAAGCTTGTATTTGTGCCGCTCGGCGTGTTTTTGCTGGTGACGGTGCTGCGCGTGATAATAAACGAACAGCGCCCGTACGAAAAATACGGCACGCCGTCGGTGTTTAACAAGCAGACAAAGGGCAAAAGCTTTCCCAGCCGCCACACGGCAAGCGCCTTTATTATTGCCATGGCATTTTTGTATATAAACGTGCCGCTGGGCATAGTGGCGCTGCTGTTTTCGCTGCTGATAGAGGCTTCGCGCGTGCTTGCCGGCGCGCATTATGCCCACGACGTTATTGCGGGAAGCCTGCTGAGTATTGTTGCGGGAATTATATTTATATTTCTTTTTTAACATTAAAGAGCCGCTCGGACGAACGGCTCTTTTTATGTATTGCATATCGCAGATTATTTTTCTTCAAGCTCGGGCTGGTCGCTGGTGCAATGGGGGCACTTGGTAGCGTTGATGTCGATCTCGCTGCAGCAGAACGGGCAAACCTTTGTGGTGGGCTCTTCCTCTTCCTCTTTCTTTTTGCCCAGGGACATAAGCTTGTTGATGCCCTTTACAAGCAGGAAGATGATGAACGCCATGATCAGGAAGTTGATGACTGCGGTGATGAATTTGCCGTACATGAAATGCGAGCCGTTTATTTCAAAGGACAGATCGCTGAAATCCATGCCTCCGAAAATACCCAGCAGCGGTGTGATGAGGTCTTCGGTCAGCGAGGTTACGATAGCGCCGAACGCGCTGCCGATGATAACGCCGACTGCCAGATCCATAACGTTGCCGCGCATTATGAACTCTTTGAATTCACCAAAAAACTTTTTCATAAATTGTTCCTTCTTTCTTTGTTCCTTATCTTTAGCGGATGGCTCCGCCTGTGTCCGTTTTAAATTCCGATTAAGAATTAAAAATCGCCTTGTGGAATACCTTTTTGCCCTTTTTGATGACGACATAGCCCTTGGCAAACGCCTCGGCGTCAAGCTTTTTGAGCACGTCGGTCACCTTTTCGTCGTCGATAGAAACGCCGCCCTGCTCAATAAGCCTTCTGCCCTCTTTTTTGGAGGGGATAAGACCGCATTTTGACAGCAGGTCAAGCACGGGAATACCGCCGTCGGCAAAATCGTCAGCTGCAAGCTCGGTGGCGGGCATGTTGGCGGTGTCGGTCTTGCTGCCGAACAGCGCGCGCGCAGCCTCCTGCGCCTTGTCTGCCTCGTCCTTGCCGTGAACAAGCGTGGTAAGCTCATAGGCGAGGATCTCCTTTGCCTTGTTAAGCTCGCTGCCCTCAAGCTTTGCCAGCTCGTCGATCTCTTCAAGCGGCAGGAAGGTGAGCATTTTGAGGCACTTTATAACGTCGGCGTCGTCAACGTTTCTCCAGTACTGATAAAAGTCGTAGGGGCTGGTCTTTTCGGCAGAGAGCCAAACCGCGCCCGACTGGGTCTTGCCCATCTTTTTGCCCTCGGAGTTGAGCAGCAGGTTGATGGTCATGGCGTAAGCGTCCTTGCCCAGCTTGCGGCGGATAAGCTCGGTTCCGCCCAGCATGTTGCTCCATTGGTCGTCGCCGCCGAACTGCATGTTGCAGCCGTAGCGCTGATAAAGAGCATAAAAGTCGTAGGACTGCATTATCATATAGTTGAACTCAAGGAAGCTGAGTCCTCTTTCAAGTCTTTGCTTGTAGCACTCGGCGGTGAGCATTCTGTTGACGCTGAAGCAAGCGCCGACCTCGCGCAGAAGCCCCACATAGTTGAGGTCGAGCAGCCATTCGGCGTTATCGACCATAAGAGCCTTGCCCTCCGAAAAATCTATAAAGCGGCTCATCTGCTCCTTAAAGCACGCCACATTGTGCTGAATCTGCTCGCGGGTGAGCATTTGGCGCATGTCGGTTCTGCCCGAGGGGTCGCCGATCATTCCCGTGCCGCCGCCAATCAGAGCGATCGGCTTGTTGCCTGCCATCTGCAAACGCTTCATAAGACAAAGCGCCATAAAATGACCCACGTGAAGGCTGTCCGCCGTGGGGTCAAAGCCTATGTAAAAGACAGCCTTGCCGCTGTTTACAAGCTCTCTTATCTCCTCCTCATCGGTAACCTGCGCTATAAGGCCTCTTGCGACGAGTTCTTCATAAACTCCCATCTATCTAACCCTTTCGATTTTAACTGAGCATATCTATTCATTTTTTGTATAATATGCTAAATAACAGTATAGTCTTTTTTTGCAATAAGGTCAAGTACTTATAAAAATTTTTATGAATAACCGTTTTGCACAAACGTCCGTTATTATAGAATCTGCCGTTCGACACGATAATATCTTGTTTAATAATGTGCGTTTGTGTTATAATAACGGTGAGGTAAATAATATCCGCCGAACGCGGAATAAAAAACGAAAGGAAAGAAAACCATGTCAAAATACGCGGGAACACAAACAGAAAAAAACCTGATGGCTGCCTTTGCAGGCGAATCGGAGGCGAGAAACAAATACACCTATTTTGCGTCTAAGGCTAAGAAGGACGGCTTTGAGCAGATCTCTGCCCTTTTTCTTAAAACAGCCGACAACGAAAAGGAACATGCCAAAATGTGGTTTAAGGAGCTGGAGGGCATAAGCACCACCGCCGACAACCTGAAAGCCGCTGCCGAGGGCGAAAACTACGAATGGACGGACATGTATGAGGGCTTTGCAAAAACCGCCGAGGAAGAAGGCTTTCCCGAGCTTGCCGCAAAGTTTAGGCTTGTGGCTGAGATTGAAAAGCACCATGAGGAACGCTACCGTGCGCTGCTAAGCAATGTTGAGACGGCGCAGGTGTTTGAGAAAAGCGAGGTCAAGGTGTGGGAGTGCCGCAACTGCGGACACATTGTTGTGGGCACAAAAGCGCCCGAGGTCTGCCCCACATGCAGCCATCCGCAAAGCTTTTTTGAAATACACGCGGAAAACTATTGATACAGCTGCAAAGGCGCACGACGAAATACTGCGACACATCGCATAAACAGCTTAAGGCAACACCGCACGGTTCGCGGTGTTGCCTTAAGTTTTCGGCTTCATGCAGATTCTGCTTGCGCACAGGCAGTTTTCGTACAGCCTTCCCGTGGTGAAGTAATTGTAAGAGCGGCAGCCGCCTGCGCAGATGTCGCCGTGAGGGCAGCCCCTGCAATCGCCCGTGAGCATGTCCGCGGCAAAGCGGCGGTTGTACGCAAACGCGTCCGGGTCTGTCCAGATGTCGGCAAGCGTTCGGCTGCGCAGATTGCCCTCGATAAAGCTCTCGTCGTACATCGACTCGCAGCCGCGCACGTTGCCCACGCTGTCTATGCCTATCGTGGTGAGCCCTGCCGAGCAGCCCCCGAAGCACGCGCCCGGCAGACCGCGAACGCACCCCTCCTCGGGCGTATAGTAGCCTATGTTGTCGGCGATGCCGACCGCAAAGCGCGCTGTTGAAGCGGTTTCTTTTACAAAGGATATAACCTCTTGCGCGTCAAACTTCACCGGCACACGGTTGTCGCCTGCGTTGCCCATGGGCGAGCACGCCTGAATTTGCCAAGCAAACAGCGGCAGGTCTTTCAGCCGTCGGTAAAGCTCGGGAAGCAGCGGCGCGTTGTCGGAGCGCAGCGAGGTGATGACCGACACGGGTATTCCCGCCTGTGAAAGCGTGCGCAGCGTGTCCGTTGCGCGGTCATAGCTGCCCCTTTGGCGATATGCGTCGTGAACCTCGCGCACGCCGTCGAGCGACACCGCTACCGACTCCGTGTTCACCCGTTTGAGCTCCGAGATAATCTGCGGCTTCATTTTGAAGCCGTTCGTTATTATGCAGACTTTTACTCCGCGCGAGGTAAGCGCTTCGACTATCTGCGCCCAGTCGGGGCGCATGAACGCCTCGCCGCCTATAACCGATACCCTGCGGCAGCCCGCCCGGGCAAGCTGGTGCGCCACGTCGAGGCACTCGGCAGTTGTAAGCTCGTTTTCACGCGCTTTGCCGCCGCGCGAGCCGCAGTAGGCGCAGTTGAAGCAGCAGGCAAGGGTGATCTCCCAAACGGCGCTTTTCAGCTTAAAGGGAAAGTCGCGTGTGTCCATATCAGCTGTTCTCACGGTCGAGCGCAGCTCCGCAGGCAGGGCAGAACTTGTCGCCCTATTCAACGAGAGCGCCGCAGCCTGCGCAAAACCTTGTGCTCATCTTTACAGGCGCGGGCGCTCCGACGGGCTGACTTTTGATTCCGTTGAAAAACTCGGGGCCCGCATAAACGCACATAAAGGGCGGCGGCACGGGAGGTCCTGCATAAACGCCCTCCATCGGACGCGGCTCGTCCTTTTCTTCCGGCTCGGACGGATCGGATCGCTCAAAAGGCTCAAAAAACTCGGGGCCTGCATAGACCTCATTTTCCGCGCCGCTGTCGTCACCGCTTTTGTTCCACGGATATTTTCTTTTTTTATCGCTCATTTTGTTCACGCCTTTCAGGTGTTTTTTTGCATTATGATACAGCTTCATTTTAGCAAATGCAGGGCGCAAAGTCAATTCCCTCGCAAGCCCGAACGTGTGTAACGGCAATACCGCCAAAAGGCAGAGTGTTTCTTTGTCTATAGCGCCGAATTTTCCTGCAAGGTTGCAGAAAGGATTGCATTTGCCTTTGCGTGAGGCTATAATGAAAATGTGATGACTGCCTATAGTGCAATGCTCAATATAGCCGACGAAAACGGAGATGTAACAGTATGTATGATTTGTCTTATGTTGTTCCATTGGTAACAAATATCTCTTTTTTTCTATTAGTTACGCCTTTTTTATTGTTTACGCATTTGGTATATAAGAATCATAAAAAAAGAAACGGCAGTATTTTTGATTATAGAATACCTGTAATTCTTACATCGTTGGGTTCGTGGGCGATCGGCTTTTTTACTGCATACTATCTTGCGCCTCTTTTTCCGGAAGGTTATTCCGAAAAACTGATTACAGGTAGTTTTCCGGGCTGTGTTTTACCTGTATTGGGCTTTGAGGTTTCCGTTCTTTTCAATCTTATGTTTTTTTCTGTTTGTGTTTTTAAACTGAAGAAGCGCAAAGATAATGGCTATGTAGCGGATACTGTTAAGCTTGCGTTTTTAAATGCTCCGTACTTTTTCTTTATTCTGACAGCAATAAACTTAATCAATATTAAGAAATAAATCAATATCACATTTAATCGAGGTGCAATAATGTTAGGAATTATGATCATTATAGTCGGAATTATTCTTGTGTTTTATATTACAACTTCGGTATCTACGTATTTGGTTTATAATAGTCACAGAAAAAAAGATAATAGTATTTTTGATTACAGAAAACCGGTTATAATACATACGGCATATTCATGGGGGATCGGCTTTTTTTGCATGCTTATTGTTTCGTTATTTGTGTGTAGAGTACCAAGTAATATTTTGATCACAAACAGTTTTGCCAGTTGGTTTATGCCGGTATTGCGCCTTGTAATAACTATCATATGTAATTTTATATTTTACTCAAAATGTGTTTTTAAGCTAAACATGAAATATTCTAATGCCTATATACCTGACATATTTAAACTATCATTTTTGAACTCACCGTACATTTCACTTTTACTATTATCATCCATTAATATACTTGAAAAGCTTGGGGTTGTACGTGGATTTCATTAATAACGTCAGTTATAAATATACTATACTGTATTTAGCCGGTTTTTCGCAGCTGATGTTATTATGATTATATATTGCTTGTTTCGCCGTTCGCGTTTCCGAAAAGGCTTTTAGGTAATGTTATGGCGACCGCACCGGCTGCGATCTGTTTTTCGGAATCAACATTGCTGTCGATGGAAAAGCTAAAAAACTGTTAGTGAAAAATTCACCAATTATTTACAAATGGTTTTATACATAACAGACAATAATCCGCATTTGGTATCATATTTACAGTAAGAATATCTATGCCGAGAGGTATCATAACGGCTGCCGGTCTTTTTATTCACAGAGAAAACCGACGGCACATTCCGTTTCGGCGTGTTGTTGCGTTCAACAAAATAGACTGACGACCGTCTGATGGCTTCGTCAGTCTTTTTGTTTATCGAGAAAAGAATTCGGATCGGATAATTAAGTTTTTCAACATGACAGCGCCCCGAACGGCAGGCAGAGCTGCATTGTGTTGTTCCCGGGTCGTTGTCGGGCGCGTTGAAGCTGTTTATGCCGTGATTTCAATGTACTCTCCGCAGCTGCCGTAGCCGCTTGTGTATTCGGCGATGTACATTTGAATACATGTGGCGTCGTCAACGGTTATGCTGCCGTCCCGATCTACGTCTGCCGCCAAAGCGTTGATTCCGTCCAGCAGCTCATAATCTGCGCAATGGCGCTGAATAGCCGTAACATCTCCGATGCTGATCCTGCCGTCGCCGTTTGCGTCGCCCAAAAGAACATTTGAGGACGCTTCATTCTTTATCGTTGTGACCGTGACAGTAACCGCACCGGACACCTTTGTGACGCGGTAGGTGTTCTCAACGTCCGTGCTCTTAAGATTCTTATACGCTCCCGAAGCGGTGACGGAATCGAGGGTGTAGCCGTCCTTCAGAACAACGGTAAAGTTAACCTGACCGTCGCCTGTAACAACAGGATAACCCGAGCTGCTGTCGCGTGCTGCGGCATAGGTAACGCCTGTTTCATCGGCAGAGGTGTAATCCTGCGTATAATATACGTTGACAGACTCTACGCCTTCGTCGCAGGAGAAGGTCGCAACAAATGGTGCAGCCGTCTTTGTATCGGTGTATTCCGTTGAACCGATATTAGCCTGTGCCGTAAAGGTGATCATATCGGCAGAGGTCAGCACGCTTGTCACGGCGCCGTTAAGGCTTACGGTGTCGCCGCAATCCGCGCAGGTGTAGGAAAGAATAGCGGCGCCATAGCCGTCGCTCCAAGTCCATGCGGGGGTCGTGCCGGATGTGACCGTGCCGTGCTCGCAGGCGACCGTTGTTATGGTTATTGTTGTGTCGGCGCTGAGCTTTGTGATACGATAGGTGTTTGCAAGTCCCGTGTCGGCGGGTCCTTTTATGTTTTTATATGTTCCCTCTGTTACCGAAACGCTGTCAAGCGCATAGCCGTCCTTCAGAACAACGGTAAAGTTGACCTGACCGTCGCCGGTGGAATCAGGTTCACCGGTTGCGCTGCTGCGAGAAACGGTCGAGCCGGTCGCTGATACGGATTCGCTTGCGCCCGTATAGTCCTGTGTATAATATACTGTTATTGAGCTGACGCCGCTGTCCCCGTCGAAGGTTACGGTGTAGCCCTCGTCTGCAACAGCCTCCTGATCGACCGCATGATCGCAGGCGTCAGCAGAAACCGCAACGGGGATAGTCTGTTGTTCCGTTGCGCCGCATTTGGTGCAGGTGTAGGTTTTTACTCCCGTGGATGCGGAAGTCGCCACGGTCGTTACCGTGCCGTTATTCCAGCTGTGGCTCCATGAACCGCCCATGCACGCCGTTACGCTTGTTGCGGTGGCAAAGGAAGGCGTGTTGCCGGATACCGTTGACGGGTATGAAGCCATAATGTAGTTGACGTTTTTCGGAAGCGAATAGCTGAACAGAACGCTGCCGCTGCTGCCAGTCTTTGTGTTGATGATCTTGCCTGCGGAATAGCTTGCAGTACTTGTTGCGTACTTTTGATTGCTGCCGAACCAGCTTGACTGAGCCGAGCCGTCCATGCCGGCTGTGCCTGCCGTAAAGATCTCAGCTCCTTGGATAAGCACGGTGCCGTCCGCGTCGAGAGCTGAGTTGTCGCCGCCCGACTGCATGCTGAATACCGCCTGAGTACCGCCGTACAGATACAGGCCGCCGTTGGAATCAAGACCGTCGCCGGAGCAGTTCACATACAGATCGCCGCCGTAGATGTAAATGTTGTAATCTCCCGTTGATGTTGAAGCGCCGCCGGGATTTGATCCGCCGCCGGGTCCTCCCTGTCCTCCGGGACCGCTCTGACCTCCGGGACGACCGCCCGGATTGAAGGTGTTGCCGCCGCCTGCGCCGGGGTCGGTGCCGTTGCTGCTGCCGCCTGCGGCGTTGACGCCGTCGTCGCTTGCCGTGACATACTGACGTCCGGAGTAAATATATACCGTACCGCCCTCAAGTCCTTCATAGGAGTTGTTGATGGTGATGTCGGGATCGCGTTCAAGACCGTTTTCGCTGCCGATGGTGAGCGAGGTGTCCGCGTGCATACCGTCGTCGCCCGTTGATATTGTAAATGTGCCGCCTGTAACGGTCGCGTTAGCGTCGGAGTGAACGGCGTCGTCGCCCGTGTTAAGCGTAAATGTGCCGCCCGTAATGTTGAGCGCGGGTTCAATGCCTGCCTCTTCGGCGCGGTCGCCCGAGGCTTTCAGACCCTTGCAGCTGTAGGAATCGGCAAGCGTATCGTTCCATACGCTGTAGCCCTTCCAAGTGAAAATGTCGAATGTGCCGCCGTTGATTTTCAGCTCGGTATCTGCCTGTATTCCGTCGCCGTCAACATCAATATCGAACGTGCCGCCGTTGATGGTGACCGTTCCTGCGGATTCCGTGTCTATGTCAGTTCCCTCGGTTTCATCGGTCGCGTCGGGAGCGCTTTTTATGCCGTCGTTCGCGGCTTTGATGACATAGGTTCCCTGATTGATGACTATGCTGCCGTCGCAGCCTATGCCGTTGTTGACAGCTGCGCCTGTGGTCGTTGCGCCGTAGTATTTGGCGTTTCCGCTTACATTAATAGTACCGCTCTGGTTAAATATCAGCGATGCCGTGGAGCCGCCCTTGATGCCGTTTTTGGCGTTTGCGACAATATTCAGATTTCCGTCGCCGCAGAAGGTCACGGCGGAGCCGCTTTTGACCTTGATCGCCGCGCCCTCAAAGGCCTCCGAAACGGTTGTATCTGTGGAGGTCTCATTTGCGGGATCCTCGTTGTCGGTCAAAATTGATGTGCCGACCAAATGGATATTGACCGTCGCAGATTTCTTGACAACTACCGGCGCTGTTACAGAAGATGACAGGGTCAGGTTATCGAGAATAAGCGTGACGTTGCTCAGCCCCTTGCCGACAACTATCGAACCCTCGGAGCAGCTGCCGCCTATACGGTAGGTGCCTGCCGTTGTTATGGTAAGCGTTGTTCCGTCAATGGTGTAGCCGCTGCCGGCAGAGGTTTCCGTTATCGCGCTGTCCGAGAAGCTGAGAACCGCGCTTTGGGCGACGGTATCGCCGACGTATGAAGTCGTAGTTGCCGCCGCAGCCGAAACCGTAAAGGTGAATACAAGCGCAAGCGCAAGTATCGCAGATAGGATTTTTTTCGTCATGTTAAAAGCCCCTTTCGTTTTTATGATTCTACCCTGATCCGAACATGATAGAATCCTTACAATAGCATTTTATAAAAGAGAGCTTAAAAAATCTTTAAAAAACACAAACAGGATTCCGAATTTATCGGGCTTTCGGAAAGCGAGGGGTATAAAGGCAACACCGCACAATTCAAGGCGCACGGCTTGCTTGAATATTGTTCCGTCAGCTTGTCCAAAAAATCTCGGCAAGTCGGCAAGGCGACAGCCTTACCTCGATTTATTTGTACAACCTGACGAAAAATCTTACTGTGCAATCCGCACACCTGAATTATGCGGTATTGCCTAAAAGACCGTTTCCGTCTTTTCCGCCCGAGAACGTGACAGGCAAAAGGCAGAAGAAAAACAAGGTTTTTGTTTTTCTTCTGCCTGTATAGATTTTGATATGCCGAAACCCGCCTTATAGGTCAGCGGTTTTCTTTTTTAATGCGATCAATCGGTATTGAAAGCATGGAATAGTTTATCCCAAAACAACATCATACTCCGCAATGTACATTTGCAGGAGCGTCGCGTCTTCTATGGTGATATAGCCGTCGCCGTTGACGTCTGCCATGGCCTGCTGTACCTCTGTGAGCGATTCATACTCCGCCAAATGGCGCTGAATTGCCGTGGCGTCGCGGACGTTGATTTTGCCGTCAAAGTTTGTGTCGCCGAGTTGCAGGGGCACGAAATTGATCTCGTTTTCGTTGGCGTAGGCTTCCGCCGCCGAATCGACAAAGCCGTAAATGGTAAAGCCCTCTGCCTTGACGCTGTTGAAGCCCTGACAATCAAAGCCGAACGCCTCGGTTCCTATGGAGGTAACGCTGCTCGGGATCAGCACGGAGGTTATCGAGGTGCTGCGGAAAGCGTAGCCGCCGATGTCGGTAACGGTGTCGGGTATCACGATTTTTTCCGGGCCGCTGCAAGATGAGAAGAGTGATGTTGCGATAAGTGCGGTACCTTCCTCAAAGTGCACGGCTTTGAGCTGGTCGCAGCCCGAGAAGGGACCGTACTGAGCAGAGCTGCCTGCATAGGTGAGTGTTTTGGGAATGGTGATCTCGGTCAGCGGACAGCCGGAAAACGCCAGGCTGCCAAGGCTTTGGAGCGACGACGGCAGGGTGACCGAGGTGAGATTTGAGCAATCCGCAAATGCCATGCCCTCGATACTTGTTACGGTATCGGGGAAGCTGATTTCCGTGATGCCCGTGCTGCGGAGCAGCTCGCCCGGGATACGGGTGGAGCCGTCGGCGAAGCTTACGGTATGCAGCGCGGTACAGTCCTCAAACGCGTGCGCTGCGCTGCCGCCGTCGCCGCAGATGCTTGACGGCAGGCTGACGGTTTCGAGCGAGGTGCAGTTGCGGAAGGCATCCATTCCGAGTGAACTTACTCCCTCGGGAATGGTCAGCGTTTGAAGCGCGGCACAGCCGTCAAAGGCGTAGCTTCCTATGGCGGTGACGTCGCCGTGGAGCGTCACGCTGCCAAGCGAGGTGCAGTTTTTGAAGGTGTTGTTGTTGATGTAGGTCACGCCTGCGGGCACGGTGAAGGACTGCAGCGAGGTGCAGTTTTCAAACACGCTGCTCTCGATGGTGGTCATGGTGTCGGGCAGGGTGATGGTTTCGAGCGCCGAGCAGCCGTAGAAGGTCGTGTTGTAAAGCTCCGTTACGCCGTCGGGGATCTCCAGACTTTGCAGCGAGGAGCAGCCTTGGAACACATAGTAGCCGATCTCCTCCAAATCGTCGGGGAGGGTTATGGCGGTCATATTTGAGCACCCGGCGAACGCGTCGCGTCCGATCGTGGTAACGGTGTCAGGCAGCTCGATGGTCTGAATACCGGTGCAGCGGTGGAAGAGATAATCGGGAATGACGGTTCTGCCCTCGCTGAAGGTGACGGTGTTCAAATTGCCGCAATAAGAGAACGGTCCGTAATTGCCGGCCACAGTCATGCACGCGGGAATGTTGACGGAGGTCAGCGCGGGGCAGTTTGCGAACGCCTCGCCGCCCAGGGAGATCAGCGTTTCGGGCAGGGTCACGGATTTGAGCTCCTGACAATTGGCAAAGGCGTTGCTGCCGATCGTCTGCACGTTAGCGCTCATAACCGGGTTTTGCAGATTCTCGCAGCCATAGAAGGCGTAATGACCTATATTTTTAACGGAATCGGGAAGGATCAGGCTGCCGAGGCTCTTACAGTTATAGCACGCGTAATCGCCGATGTCGGTCAGCGACTTGGCGTTATCAAGCCCGAAAAGGTATCTGAGGTTTTCAAAGTTATAAAACGCGCGGAAGCCGACGCTTGTAAGTGTGGAAGGCAGGGTTACAAAGCAGCCGTCATCACTATTGCCCTTGCAGTTTTCAAAGAGGTGCGCGGGAATGACGTTGACGCCGTCGGCAATGGCAACGGAGTACAGCTTTGTCAGGCCGTAGAACGGCTCGCGTGTGCCGCAGGAGGTCAGGCTTTTGCCGATCCTGACGGTTTTTAGCTCCGCAAGACTTGCGAATGCGGAATCGCCGATATAGGTGACGCCGTCCCTGACGGTCAGCTTGGTGATGTAACGCTGATTGTCGTCGTCATCCGTGCCGAGGTCAACGAACATCCACGGCGGAGTTTGGCTGTAGTAGTTCCCCATCGCGCCGCTGCCGTAGATGATAAGCTCCGCCCTGGGAACATCGACCGCCCAATTGACCTCTCCGGTATTGCCGCTGACAAGGGCGGCAACAAAGGTAAAGCCGTTGTCGGTCGCGTAGGTCTGGGCTGCGGAGTCCGCTCTGCCGCGAATGACAAAGCCGTTCCGCTTTACGGTCGCGTGGTCTTGATCAACGTAATGGCCGATGGAATACTGTCCTATTTCGGTTACGTTCGGGGGAATTGTCACGCTGTCGATATCAGCGCCGAGGAACGCCACCGCGCCGATGGTTTGAAGCGTATATGGCAGGTTAAGAACGATCAGCGGACAGCCGACAAACGCGCCCGCGTCGATTGCCGTCAAGCCCTCGTTAAAGGTGACGGTGGTCAGGCTTACGCAGTTTCCAAACGCCGAATTGGGGATCGCGGTAACGCCGTCGGGGATTATTACATTCGTCAGCGCCGTGCCGCCAAAGGCGTATATGCCGATGTCGCTGAGCGACGCAGGCAGGCTCAAAGAGGCAAGCTGCTCACAGTAGCGGAAGGCGTTTTCGCCTATTGAGGTCACGGTGTGGGGCATGGAGACGTCGGTCAGGTTAGGCAGGTCATAGAAGCAGAAATCGCCGATCACGGTCACGCCGTTCTGTACAACCACAGCGGTGATCTCATCACGCCATGCGTGCCACGCCGCCACGCCGGAAGCGGAGTAATCGTCTGTATATGTGCCGCCGTATATGGTCAGTACGCCTGTATTGCGGTTGAATTTCCATTGGCAGTCGCCCGTGGCGCCGTTGAGCGCAACAAAGGTAAAGCCGTTTGCGTTGGCGTAGGCTTCGGCGGCGGTGCCGGAGCTGCCGTAAATTTTGAAGCCCTGCTTTGGAGAAAACGTATATTCGTCGTTTACTAAATGCGCTTCGTAGCCAAACGCCTGCGCACCGATGGATGTTACGCTGTCGGGAATGTAAATCTCCGTCAGGTCGTTACAGCCCGCAAACGCACCTTCCTCAACAGAGGTCACGCCCTCGTTCAGCGTGACGCTTGTCAGCCGATCGCAGATGTAAAACGCATTTCTTCCTATGGTTTCCACGCTGTCGGGAAGCGTCACGTTTTTGACGCCTGTCCGGGAAAATGCCATTTCCCCGATGCTTTTCACCCCGCTGCCGAAGGTGACGTCCCGCAAAAATCCGTCATCCTGAAAAGCGCCTGTTCCGATGACCTCTACGCTGTCGGGTATGACGATCTCGGTCAGCTTGTTTTCGTTTTCATATAAATCGCCGCATTGACAAAACGCGTAATCGCCGATGGTTTGAACGGTGTTGCCCAATGAAACGCTTAATACGTTGCGGCAATCCTTAAAGGCATAGACGCCGATGTACGTCACGCCGTCATTGACGACGATATGCTCAATATCATTATGCAGATGATTCCACGGCCGATATGTAACATAAGTGGGATAATCAGACATCTCTCCCTCGCCGCTTATGGTCAGGGTTTTGGTGTTGGGGTCAAACTTCCACGTGCAGTCGCCCGTTTCGCCGCCTGCGGCAACAAAGTCGAAACCGTTTTCATTGGCGTAGGTCTCGGCGACAGAGCCGGGAACACCGTAGATTGTGAAGTCGTCGATTTTAACAGTTTCATGGTTTGCAAGAGTTTTAAAGCCAAGCGCGTGGTCATAGATTTTTATTATGCTTTCGGGGATATAGACCTCGGTAATAGCGCAGGTTTGAAACGCTTCGCCGGTGATTTCCGCAGGACAGTCGCCGATGACAAGGCTTGTCATATTAGTGCAGCCGACAAACGCCCGCAGACCGATCCACTCCACACCGTCGGGGATGGTGACCGCCGACAGGTCGGAGCAATGACTGAAAGCGCCTGTCTCTATCCTTTTCAGATTTTTACCCAGAGTAATGCTGCGGAGCTTGGAGGCTTTAGAGAATGCATATGCTCCCACAGTCTCCATGCTGTCGGGCAGAACAAGCTCGGTGAGGTTAAACAGACGATAAAACGCGAAATCTCCGATCGTCTGCACACTGTTGCCTACGTACAGCTCCTCAACGTTTTCAAAATCACAAAACGCCCCGTCGCCGATGTGCGTTACGCCGTCCTCTATCACGATCCTTGTAGTAAGTTCACGGGAACCCGCCCACGGATAGGAGCTTGTGAGCACATCAAGTGTTTGATCATAAGGAGTTTCGTAATCCGCCATTGCGCCCTCGCCGCTGACGGTCAGGGTGCCTGTGTGCGGATCGAATGTCCATACGCAGTCACCCGTGGTGCCGGCGGTGGTAAAGAAGGTAAAGCTGTTGCCATTTGCGTAGGTCTCGCCTGCGGTGCCGGGCTCGCCGCAGATGACGAAATCGTCAACAGGCGTAAGCTGCTGCGGTACCTGGCTGTTGTACTCCGTATAGCCAAAGGCGTAATCGCCGATTTGCGCTGCGCTTGAGGGGATGATGACGGAGGTGAGCGCGGTGTCCTTGAACGCGCCGATGCCAACCGTCTGCAAGCCGTTGTTCAGCGAAACGGAGCCGAGCGAATCGCAGCGTGCAAAAGCGGCGGTGCCTATCTCGCGCAGGCTATCGGGGAAATTGACCGTGGTCAGCGCCGAGCAAAGAGAAAACGCCAGCTGATCGATCTGCGTCAGGGTGTCCGGCAATTCGACCTCCTCCAACAGATGACAGCCGAAAAACGTGCTGTCGCTTACGGTGGTCAAGCCCTCCGCGATAACGAGCTTTTTGATAAAATGACTGAGCGCCATATCGCGCGCCCATAACTGCGGCAGATCCATTGCGCAGCTGCCGTTGCCCTTGGGAGAAACGGTCAGCGTGCAGGTGTTGACGTCGAACGACCAAATGCAGTTATTTGTTTCGTTGAAAAAATCATTTACCGTAAAGGCAAAATTCATAAAGTCTTTTTCTTGGGTGTATTCATAACCCGCGGTGTTGTCGCTGAAAACGGTAAAGCCCGAAACAAAGCCCGTTATTTCGCCGTCCAAGCCTTCGTAAGCAAACGCGCACTCGCCGATCTGCAAATCGCACGGCTGACCGGTCAGCGTGACGCTGTCCATGCAGCAGTTGAGAAAGGCGCAGTCGCCGATGGAACTGAGCGGCGTGAGAAAAACAACGTCACACAGCTCCGTGCAGCCCTCAAAGGCATAGCTGCCGATGCGCGTAACGCTGCCGCCGACGGTGACTTTTGTGATACTGTTGCGGTAAGACGCCCACGGCGTTTCGTAGCCGGCGCCGTAGTCGCACAGCTCGCCCGTGCCGCCGAGGGTCAGCTCGCCCGTGCCGTTGTCAAAGTACCATGTGACATCACCGACGTTGCCGCTGTCGTCGCCCACGGGGTCGCCCGACGGTGCGCCGACCGATTCTTCAGCGTCCGTCTCCGCCGCCGACGCCGTAAACGGAGCGACTGTTACAATGCTCATAAGCATTAACGCGCTTAAAAGCAGGGAAATAAAACGTGAGGTTTTCTTCATAAGGACTCCTCCTTGTGATATGTAGTGATAGTTAACAATAATTTTCAATATAGTACATAATAATCATATCATATATCAGCAAGAATTGCAACCCGAAACGCAAGCTTCGTTGTCGATCAAGGTGCAAAACAAAGAAAGCGCCCGGTGAGTTTTCGGGCGTCTTTTTTGGTTTAGAGGGTGGTATAATTCATAAACCTGTGTTATACTTAACTTGTGTTAAATCGGAATTAGGGGTAAAAAACGACTATTACAATAACAGGGAGTGATAAGCGTGAAAAAGAGTAAAACCCTAAAAATCAATTCGGTGATCTGTTTCATTTTAACGGCAGTCACCGTCGTCGGTATGGGGCTTGTTCCGGTTCGTGCTCAAACGGCAGAAGCAGCTCGAACCGTAATATTCTACTGCGTCGGCTCAACGCTTGAATCGGAGGACGCGGAAGCGACAAATAACCTGATTGAAGCTATGGGAACCGATTACAAAGAGAATATCAACGTGATCGTTATGACGGGCGGAGCGGAAGATTGGTTTACCCCTGCCGAATACCTGAGCGGCGCCGAAAGCATTGATCCGACCGAGAATCAAATATGGAAATTGGAAGGGAAGCGCCCGGGCGAGGAGCACGGCAGGATGCTCCTGCTTGAACAGCAAAGCACTGATAGTTTTATGACCGATCCCGATACGCTCACCCTGTTTATCGACTACTGTTACGCCAAATACCCTGCGGAGCGTTATGATCTGATCATGTGGGATCACGGCGGTGGTCCCGCCTACGGCTTCGGCGAGGATTATCGCGGAGGAGAACTGAGTCTCGGCGAAACTGTAAAGGCTTTATCAGACAGCGAGCTGATAAAGGAAGGAAATATCTTTGAGCTGATCGACTATGACGCCTGTCTGATGGGCAGTATGGAGATCACCGCTGCTCTGAGCGATTATACCGATTATCTTATAGATTCCGGCCTGCAGCCGCCGAAAAACGGCTTAATATGATTCTCAAACGCAGAATGATACTTGACGATGGTGGATTCCTTCACCTTGCTGCGGCTTACAGTCAGCCACTCGTCGCAATAGGTTCCGAACAGCTTGCCCGAGCCGGTTTTCTTAATGCTTTCATCCGGCTTGCTATGTCTATAAACCTCCAGCTTTTCTTTTACCTCGCGGTAGGTTTTTCCGTAGCAAGAGCCATAAAGTGTTCTCCCGTTTTCGGACGTTCCTTTTTTGTAGCGCCCTTCCCAACGCCCGTCTTTTCTTTTGTATATGTTTTCGCCTTTTCTTGACATTGAAACCTCCTGTTGTAATGACAATGTATTTGACGGCGATAACTATTATATCAGTAATTTACAAAACTCTGTATCATCGGTTATGATTCCGAATGAGAATTATAAAGCGTATAATTGTGTTGTGTTTCTTTAATTTCATTAAAAAATCCACTAAAAATTATTGCATTTGCTGTTTAAACATGATATAATCATTATGGATAGTGGTTTACTCTGTGATAAAAATAGTCATTTTTGGTCGCTTATGCGGTCTTTTTTTACTTTTTGAGCCAAAATACCGTTCTATATTATCGCGTTACACTATTATCGCGCCATAAACAAAAGTGCTGATTTCTTGCCTACCGTGTCATAAAAAGCGTGACGCGGCGCTTTTTGCCGCTTAAAAAATGAATCAACAATCGAGCAGGATGCTGCCCATGAGTTTGCAGCCGACCTCATAACAAAACAGCCGAGCGGATTTTCACCGTTCGGCTGTCACTTTTTTCTTATACTATTGAATCACACGTTAATCGCCCCCGCGCTTAACTGTAATTAAGAGCGCGGGGGTGATTGATTTTGCTTATGCTTGTATCTCGGTTTGCCCACCGAGCGTTACATCATACTCTGCCAGATACATCTGCAACAGGGTCACATCTTCTATGGTCACCTCTCCGTCGCCGTTGGTATCTGCCAAAGCAAGCTGCTCATCTGTGAACGATTCATACTCGGCAAGGTAACGCTGGATAGCGGTAACATCCTTGATATTGATGACACCGTCAAGGTTGATGTCGCCGATTTCTTTCTTTTGCCCGGGTTCTGTTTCTATAAATATAAATCCGTTATCATTTGCGTATCTCTCGGCTTCGCTGCCTTTAACGCCGTAAATTGTAAAGCCTTCGACCTTTTTATTATTCCTGTTTTCGTAATAATATCCGAAAGCTTTATCTCTTATTTCTGTCACGCTGCCGGGAATGGTAACGCTTTCCAATCCGGTACAATCGAAAAATGCATTTTCCTCAATATTCGTCACGCTGTCGGGAATGGTAACGCTTGTCAGTCCGGCGCCTTTAAACGCACCTGAGCCTATGCTTGTCACGCTGTCGGGAATCGTTATGCTTGTAAGGCTCTCGCAGTTTTCAAACGCATAAGATTCAATACGCCAAACGCGGTTGCTAATCGTTGCGCCTGCAAGGCTTGTGCAGCCGTAAAACACATGACTGCCTGTGTATGTTACGCTGTCGGGAATTGTTATTTCGGCAAGGCTTGCGCAATCAAAGAACACACCGCCGCCTAATCTTGTTACGTTTTCGCCTATCGTTGCGCTTGTAAGGTTTGTGCAACCGTAAAACGCACAACTTTCAATACTCGTAACGCTGTCGCCCATCGTTACGCTTGTAAGGCTTGTACAATGCATAAACTTATAGTCTTTGATACTCGTAACGCTGTCGGGAATTGTCAGGCTTGTAAGTAACTCGTTGTTAAGATAAAGATCATAAGAATGATTCAAATTATTCAAAAAATTACTATCCTCGATATTACACCAAGAAGCAATATCGGAAATATAGATACCGGCAAGGCTTCTGCAATATTCAAACGCATGCTCACCAATACTTGTAACGCTGTCGGGAATCGTTACGCTTGCAAGGTTTGTGCAACCGTAAAACGCATAATCCTCAACGCTCGTAACGCCGTCGCCTATTGTTACGCTTGTAAGGTTTGGGCAACATGAAAACGCATGCTCCCCGATACTTGTAACGCTGTCGCCCATCGTTACGCTTGTAAGGCTTGCACAATTTATAAACTTATATTTTTCGATACTCGTAACGCCGTCGGGAATCGTCAGGCTTGTAATTAACTCATCGTTAAGATAAAGATCATAAATATTTCCCAACCGATTCAAAAAAGAATTATCAAGGATATTACACCAAGACGCAATATCGGAAATACGGATACTTGCAAGGCTTGTGCAGCCGTCAAGCGCATACTCGCCGATGCTCGTTACGCCGTTGCCTATTGCTATGCTTGCAAGGCTCTCGCAATTGTAAAACGCATAATCCTCAATACTTGTAACGCTGTCGGGGATAGTTATGCCGGTAAGGCTTGTGCAGCCGCTGAATGCATGCTCGCCGATACTCGTAACGCTGCTGCCTATTGTTGCGCTTGTCAGGCCATCGCAATCGCTAAACGCACGCTCCCCGATACTCGTAACGCTGTCGGGGATAGTTATGCCGGTAAGATTTGTGCAACCATAAAACGCATAATCACCGATACCCGTAACGCTGTTGCCTATTGTTACGCTTGTAAGACTGTCGCAACGATAAAACGCATAATTACCGATACTCGTAACGCCGTTGCCTGTTGTTACGCTTCTAAGGCTCTCGCAACGATAAAACGCATAGTCACCGACACTCGCAACGCTGTTGGGAATCGTAATGCCGGTAAGACCTTTGCAATTGTAAAACGCATACTCGCCGATACTCGTCACGCCGTCGGGAATCGTTATGCCGGTGAGGTTCCTGCAATTGTAAAACGCATAATCCCCGATACTCGTAACGCTGTCGGGAATCGTTATGCCTGTAAGGTTTGTGCAACCGTAAAACGCATAATCCCCGATACTCGTAACGCCTGAGTTTATAACAACTCTATTTATTTGTGCTCTTTTATTATACCAAGGGACGCTGCTGTCTTTATCGTAGTTGAACATCTCCCCCGAACCGTATATTTCCAACAAACCGTCCCGATCCAACTTAAAGTTGACGTTATTTCCGCATTTGCCGGTCAGTTCGTATGTCGGGTCTTCGGTCGTAGGCTCTTCCGTCGTGGGCGCTCCTGTCGGGGCTTCCGTCGTGGGTTCTTCTGTAGTAGGCTCGGGAGCAGGCTCGTTATCATTGGGCGTGATCTCGATATACGGATTACCTCCCTCGGAGGTTATTGCATCATAAACGTACTGATCGAAGGAATCATGATATACGGTGTAAGTACTGAAACCATTACTGCCGTTCTGAAAATTTAAATCCCTGAAGGTTACGGCTACATCGGTTGTTCCCTCTGCTCCGTCTGCCACGTCAAATACTATTTTTATGACAGGGATCAATTCTCCGCTGCTGTCTCTTAACACATAGCCGTTGATATTTGAAGCTGCAACTCTCACCTTGCCTGCCTTAGATGCATCTGCAAATACAAAACCTTCTCCGTTTGAAACAGGCATCATTCCGGGCAGATATCCGTATTGATCATATCCGCCGTTTAAAGCGGGATCGATCGAAAGTACATTCTCATCATAAGCTAAATCAAGATCGATCGCCTGCAGACATATTCCCTCGTTAACGTCCGCATAATAGCAAACAGTCACAACGTCGGGTACGCCGTTATCGTAGGTCACGGTCGCGTTGCTGAAAAAGGCGTTGGCAGTCGCATTAACGGTAAGGCTGTCGCCTGAAGCCGACGCCGTAAAAGGCAACGCCGCAAACACACTTAGCACTATGAGCAATGACAACAGTATTGATATGGTTTTCTTTAACATTGTTCGTCCTCCTGAAAATATGTTATTTAAGTATTAATTATATCTTACCATATTGTCAAATAATTTGCAATCAAAAAATAAATCTTTTAGCAAAATTGTACATAGTTATATTGTTATTTGAAAGCTGCGGATTTTGCCGCAGTTATTTATTGCCTGATATAGATGAGGAAGGACAGGACGAAGATTTTGATTTGTGACGAGAAATAATGATTGACAACGCCTTTTTGGTTTGCTATACTGAAAGCAGCAAAAGGGCATGGCATTTTAAAATTGATGCATTGTTTTCAGTTGTTTATTACCGTTTATGCAAGTGAACCTTAGTAAACATATTTTAACAAAGAATTAAATTTAATTTGTTTTGTCTGACAACGTTGCTTTCCCGGGAGGCGGTGTAACTTGTCGGACTTTTTTGTGCCTTTTTGTAGAATTTACAGAGAGGTGTTTTTTTATGAACGAAAATCAAAAGGCATTCATTCAGGAGCAAATCGGTTATCGGTTTACAAATCCGTATTTGCTTGAGCAGGCTTTCACCAGAAGGTCGTATTCCGAGGAAAACGGTGGCGAAAACAACGAGGTGCTGGAGTTTATCGGAGACAAGGCGCTGGATTTAGCTGTTGTACGTTATCTGACGGAAGAGTACTGTTTTATGAATGGAGAAAAAAGTCAATTCAAATCAAATCTTAATGAAAGCGATTTGACGGAATTGAAAAGGCGCTTGGTGGAACGAAGCGCACTTGCCGACCGCATTGATTGGCTTGGCTTATCCGTCTATCTGATTATGGGTGAGGGCGACCGCAAAAACAGGATAGATGAAAAAGAGTCTGTGCGAGAAGATCTGTTTGAAGCAATATTCGGTGCGGTGGCGCTTGACTGCAATTGGGATTTGGAAAGGCTGATTGAGGTTTTCCAAACAATGCACGAGCCCGAGAGTTATTTGTTTGACGATTGCAGAGAAAATTTTGTTTCGCTGATTCAGGAGTGGACGCTTCAAAAACAAGGTGCGGTTCCATATTTTTATTATGATAGGGAGACTGCTAAATATGGATATAGCAATATGCCGAGAGTTAACGGAAGCGTTATTCGTTGCAAGGAAGCTCGTAATCCTTATTGGGTAAACGATCAACAGTATTATTGTCTGATGAAGCTGGGCGATTACGGAACGTTTTTCATCGGTTATGGCAGATCAAAAAGCGAAGCAAGAAAAAGCGCGTGCAAAACCGCCTATGAGTATATCAAGAAGAATCATCAATGGTTCTCTATCAAAGACGAAATCGACGAACCGGACGAACAGATGGCGATTAATCAGCTTGAAATACTTGCACGGAGGGATTATTTTGATCTCCCCGAGTATAAGTTTACGGAAAGCCATGACAAAGATGGCAATCCAATATGGCAGGTAACGTGTATGATTAACGGCGTGGATAAAGTGTTCAACGCCACCGATTCTTCAAAAAAGAAAGCAAAGAAAAAAGCGGCATTTAAAATGCTCAACTATGTTTTAGAAAACTACGACAAGGAGGATGAATGATGTTTTTTGATGTTTCCGAAGGTAAATTCGGCTTTGATTTTTCAGACGATATGGGAATGGATTCCGACGGCAACATGATGATGCGCGTGGGCGATAACATGGCAATGGACATGGATTCGGGAGAGTTGCACATGGTATCCGGCTGGTATGATGACGATGATAATAACAACGGCTTCGGTTCATCGTGGGACGATAACGACAATTGGTAAACAAACGCAAGCGTAAAAAAGCCGGCGTGTAGATTCTGACGTGTTAATGGCAGCCGGCGCGGGTTATATACGAAATGCTATCGTTTGAAATGCTATCTTTTATTTTATGCAATGCATATTTGCCCGACTGCATCGAGATCGCGGCTGCGCTTCCTGTAGATCGGTACTGTCCCGGGCGGTTTCTTTAACGAGGTTCTCATATTCTTACCAGCGAACGGTGTGTGTATTCTAACAGGATACGCTGTTAATACTAATCTTACGATTGTTTATGAAGCCGCTGAAATATGGGCTTCAAACGGAAAAGACGAGGACTATATGTTCGGATACTCAGAAGATGAGTTGGAAGCGGCACTATAATCCTCTATAAAAAGTATGGCAAGGCTGCAATCAAACCACCGGATTTGCAGTCTTGCCTTTTTGTTTTTCAAAACGCCCCCACGTTTGCCTTGTGTCTCGTTATATTTTTCTTGGATAAATTTTCAAATCAACTCTAAACACGCGCTGTGAGGCAACGTAACGCGATAGTGAGTGGGAGTAGCTTGTTTACTTGAGTACATCCCGATATTCTTCCTTGCCTGACATCAATTTGTCGGCGTAGGAACAACGCGGCACAATTTTTACGTTTTGGTTTCGGGCGGCTTCTATCACCTTCAGGACAAGCTTTTTGGCAATGCCTCTTCCGCCGTACTCGGGGCGAACACCGGTATGGGTTATCGTCCAAACATTACCAGAAACGCTGTACTCACACTCACCGATTTGCTTTTCGTCTATGTAGGCAGTACTGCGGTTGCAGTTATCCTCAAACACAATACTGATCTGCTCCATTAGCTCATTTTGTATATGTTTATCAGAAGCATTCATTTTTAGTTCTCCTCCCATATTATTCATTTATATCATACCACGTCAGACTACTGATTGCAACATAATTGACGACAATCTTAATAGTTTAAAAGCAGATTAATCTTGATTACCCTCAGCCCAAATGATATAATAAATAAACCACTATAAAAATCATATCCGATACGTGTATGCAAATCAGCGCCGAAAGTAATAAAATGTGTATTTAAGCGCAATTTAGCGAAATTTTGACGAGTTTAAGCGAAATCAATGCGAAAACCAAAACGAAATCAGAATCGGCATTTCGCATTCATAAAAGAATAAGCCGAAACGACAAGGAGAAAAAGTTTTATGCAGCAAAAAGCAGAAAAGAACGGTACGCGTACTGAAATCGACAAAAAATGAAATAAACGGAGGTTGATTTTATTATGAGACAAATTGATATGGAAGGAATCGGACATTTTGTCCATTCAAACGGAGATGAAACGCTGACGATCATTGTCAGGGTCGCGCTGGCAGAGGATATAGATACCGCACATATGCAGACGGCGTTGGAAAAAGCCGCGCTGCGGTACCCGAATTTTCACTCGGTACTCGCAAGCACCGGAAAAGGTCTTGTGTATGAGCTTTCGGAAGAAAAGCCGGTCTTGCAGACCGGAGACAAAAAAAGGAAGCTTGGGGCAGACGAACTTCACGGTTTTCCTTACTGCGTCTCATGCGAGGGCAATATGCTCAAGCTCAGCGTCCACCACGGCATAACTGACGGATACGGAACGACCGAATTTGTCAAAACGCTGTTGTATTATTATCTGAAGGAGTGCGGAAAGCCCGTTACGGCTGACGGAGAGATAAGGCTGCTTGAAGCGCCGTATGACGAAACAGCCGAGGACGAAATGTCGTATCTGAAATACTACGATAAAAGCATCAAGCAGGAGCAGCCGCAGTTGGGCGCCGTAAAGCTGTTCGCTCTTCCCGTTGAGTATTGGGACGAAGCAGGCAGATATGAATTCAAGCGCTTTAAGCTGTCTATGTCTGCAAAACAGGTCACCGGCTTTGCCCGCGAATGCGGTTCTTCCGCAACCGGACTGATCAACGCTATCATATGCAAAGCATTTCAGACAGCTTACGACCTCGAGGGCAGACTGCTCATCAACAGCCTGACTTCCAATTTCAGACGTTTGCTGCCGAGCGATTCGATGCATAATTTCTCGGGTTGGTTTCTGACCTTCTACACGCCGGAGATGCAGGCGCTGCCGCTTGCGCAGACTGCCGCCGTGATGAAGGGCATGATCGCGCAGAACAATACAGAGCAAAACGCCTTGAAGGTGATCGCCGAACGCTCGGCAAAAGGACTTGAACAGCGCGAAATGTCGCTTGACGAGATTTTTGCCGACAAGCCGGATTGTATGATAGAAAAGAAGGCGGTGCGCCAAAGCATGGGCGCAATCATCACCAACGTGGGACCGCTGGGCATTACCAAAAGCATGAAACCGTGGATCAAAGATATGGAGCTTTATATCCCGGCGCTCACCGCACCCGTCGTGTTTGCCGTCAACGCCGTCGGCGACGCGCTCACCGTGTCGGTTGTGCAGTCATTTGAGGATGATGCACTCGTAAGTGCGTTCTGCAAAGTATGCTCTGAAAACGGTCTGGAAATCTATTGTAATGATATGGGAACGGAAGTGTTGGACACGCTTGAAAACGACGCGGTAAGGATCATTTGATGCATCTTTTTAATCCCACGTTCTTAAAACAAGCTGTTACATAATAAGAATACCTGCTTGTTTTTGGAATAAATCGACCTTACTTATCTTTGTTAAATACCGTTTGGGGCTTGACAGTACGGCTTTGCCATAGCTTTCATCTCTCATTCTGCGGAAAAATATGAGTGATGAATTGATTTTTGAGATATGAAGTGATATACTGATAGCAGAGTGATAGTTATGCAGAAATATCCGTTTCAAATCAATACGAACATTTTAAAACTGACGGCAGAGATAGCCGAGTCGGTCGGCTCGATATCTGATATAAAACTCCCTGTCCGGATTGTTTGTTCCGGGCAGGGAGCTTTAAATATATATGCAATATAACCAAATCAGGGGTTTTATTTTTGGATTGCACCAAGCTGTTAAGCATGGTACAATATAGTAAAATAAAGCAATTATTCACAAGGGGGAGATCACATGTTAAAGAAAAGTATTGCTGTTTTGCTTACGTTTGCCCTGCTGCTTGGCGTTTTTGCGGCAGCGCCGTTTTCGGCAGGCGCGGCGGAAAATACCGAAACAGCAATGGTAGGCGCGTCAAGCGGTACAACGGGTGCGTCCTACATTCAATCCCATATATTCCCACACAAGATAGTGGAATGCGTCGTACATCAAAAGAGCAAATTGATCGCTCTCTATCAGTTCTATCTGCTTCCAATCTGTGAATAGCTCATAGGGATAGCGTGAAATCTGAAAAGGAAGCTCGCCGCATTTGTCGAGCAACGACTTTGGTAGGAAGTAAAACAGAGGGATATATTCTACATTCTTATACCGTGTAACCTCACCGTTTTTGCGCTTGATTTTGATTGGCTGTAACCTCACCGTTTTTGCGCTTGATTTTGATTGGCATTTGTATTCATCTCCTTTCCGAGGTTAGGTGCCTCTATATTATATAGACGCTTCTACCCCTGAATTGTTCCAAAAAATTTATACTTTTTTCAGAAAACATTTTCGTAACTGATTATAATACCTGAAAAGCAAGAAATCTCGCCATTTTTGTCGATAAAACAAAAAGCGCACCGGAGAAGATACGAATACCCGTATCTTCACTCTAATGCGCTCTAACTCATATCCTGTGTCTTTTTCTTATTCAAAGTTATTCGGTTGTGAATTGATTATACCATTTCGAATATTTGTTTGTTGACTTAGTGCGCAATATATTTTAAGAATTTTAAGAGAAATGTGTGTATATACAAAAAGATATTCAAAACTGTTTATTAAATTTATTGAAAATAATTTTTATTTATGTTATCCTATAATATATAGATAAATAAACAATCGTGTGGGTTGAACTCTAAAGGTGATTTTTCAAAAAGATTTATCTATAATTATATCCTAAAGAAAATTGAGGAGTTAATACAATGAGTGTAATAAAGTGTGAAATGTGTGGTAGCAATAGATTAATAAAAAAAGATGGATTATATCAATGTGAGTTTTGCGGAACAAAATACACTCCAGATGAAGCAAAGAAATTGATTATTACAGGTTCTGTAGAAATAACTAAAGGAAATAAAGAAAAAGAGAGATGTTTAAACAATATATATACATTAATTAAGCTCAATCAAATCAGCAAAGCTTACCAATCATTAAATAATTTGATTATTGATTATCCAAATGATTATAGAGGTTGGTGGTTATTATACAAATTATCATTTAATGATTTTCTTTATAATGATTCAAATTTATGTTTTCCCGAAACTAGGTTTTCAAAAGAATTAGAAAATGCATTTAAACTTCACGACTTGCATTTAGAATATGACGAATTATGGAAACAGATTTGTAGTGCATATTTTAAGAAATGCGAGAAACCGGGATTCGATTTTAAATCTTTGCAAAAAGATGCGGAACCTCAAATACCTAACAGTTATTATAGTAAAATTAAAAATGATGCAACTAATAAAATAAACGCCTCAAATTTAATTGTTAATTTTTTAAACAATAATATTTCAAACAATTTAGCCTTTAAAATATTAGAAAGTCACGGCATAGATAAACAAACAATAAAATCAATGAAATCAGAAGTAAAACAAAGAATACATTTTAATAAATCAGTGTCATTTAACATAAATATGTCTATTTTTACTAAAGTTATTGGGAATACAGTATATTGGTACAGTGATAATTGGGATAGTCATTCGCATCATTACTGTGTACTTAGTACTCCAATTAGTTATAAGGATTTGGGTTTGTGTCAATACTGCGGAGGAACATTTAAAGGAGTTTTTACAAAAACTTGTTCAAAATGCGGTCGTCCCAAGGATTATTAATTCTTCTATTCTTTTTTATTTCTAAAATAATACAACAAGCGAGGTAAGAACATGGCGGAATCACCTAGTGCTATTTTTAAGCAAATTATTAAATTAGCAAATGAAATTCAGAAACAAAATGAGCGACATAATGAAAGTGTTACGAAAAAACATGAATCCTATAAGTTTTGTTGTTAACAAGATAATTGAATATTTTAAAAATGATTTTAGCATTAGCTCATTTTTTGTTGCAGTTGTTGGTTACATAATTATTTTTCTAATAAAAGAAGTATTAAATCTTATAAAAGTAAAACACCAGCAAAAATCTATATTTAATATTAGTGGATTTTGGATTGCTGATTTTGATTCAATTATTTATGAGAACCGACACATTATAGAGATATATTCTATAAAGCAATACTTAGATAATCTAAAAATCAAAATATACCATTATAGTACGAGTAGAAATACAACATCCATTTTAAGTGGTCAAGGGAAAATACGCAAATCATATGTCTCGTTCTATTATTCAACTCACAAAAAAGCATCGGTATCTATTGGCTGTGAATACTTAGAAATCATATCCAACGATGTTGAAAGCATTGTATTAAAAGGAAATTATTATGAGGATTACTCAAAGTTAACCGATGAAAAAAGAGATAAGATTTCCAAGCTATTAATGAATAATAATATGATTGAATTAAAAAGGATAAATCTCCCATTAAAATCCAGATTCAAATTATTCTTCTTGAAAAAACCATATAAAAACTATAGCGAGATTGAAAAGGTATTGAGATAAAATGTGTTTTATATGTAAAAAATGCGGCTTTTGTTGTAAAAGCGGAATAGTAATAATGTACCCTGAGGATATATCTAATATTTCTAATTACTTTTCTATTTCCCCAAAACGCTTTGCATCATCTTTTTGTAGAAGCCAAGAATTGTTGATAAACGATCATACAACATTAACGGTGTATTATCTAGATAATAAAAATGTTTGTAATTTCTTAACTAGCGATAATCTTTGTTCTATTAATCAAGTCAAGCCATTACAATGCAAGTATGGTCCAGAATCTTATTTTTCATCTATCCAAACTTGGCAGAACTGTATACAATACAAAAGCTATAAAAGTAATCCTTTTCAAGGGGCAGAAATTCCAGATAGTATTTTTATAAATAAACTATTAAAGGGATATATCTTTTAAGTGAGCAATTATGTGTGTTTTCGAGAATCTAAATCATGTTATACCTAAAACACTTACTCATCCTTACCGGCCTTGTACTCATTATAAGCGTCGAGCGCTTCTGTGACTTCAGCCTCGGGCACATTGAATCGCTCAGCCGATTTTTGAACCGACATTTTCTTGCTGATT
>CADBWP010000034.1 GCA_902798365.1 uncultured Ruminococcus sp. | reverse complement strand
GGGGGTCCACCCGTTCCCATACCGAACACGGAAGTTAAGCCCTGTAGTGCCGAAGATAGTGCCCTGGCGACGGGGTGTGAAAATAGGAAGATGCCAACATCTGACGGTGAGTATTTTTCAAATAATTATTCAGATAAAAGCAGATTCATTTTGAACCTGCTTTTTTGTAAAGGAGCGCTTGATATGACTTTAAATGCTACTGTTAATGAAAATGTTTGCACCATTGCAGCGGTGGGAGAGATCGACACCCTTACAGCACCTCAGCTTGAACAGGCTATCGCCGACAATGCCGCAGGCTGCGACAAGGTTGTTTTGGACATGTCCGGCGTTACTTATATATCGTCGGCGGGTCTGCGTGTGGTTATTGCAGTTCACCGCGATATGGAAAAAAAGGGCGGTCTTTCTGTTAAAGGTCTTAACGAAAACGTTAGAGGAGTTTTCAAAATGACCGGCTTTGACAGAGTGCTGCATATTGAGGACTGAGTTTTTCAGGCTTTTCACGTTTTCCGTACATAGTTTATAAAATACCGGCTCAATTCTCCTATCGAGAAGTGAGCCGGCTTTTTCTGTTGCAGTATGTTAAATTTTTTTCTGATGACTTTTATATGCTTCAACTAATCCAAAGATTCATGCCTCTGCCTATCCTCGTCGCCGCTGACATAATCGCTTCCGGTGTCATTTGCATCTTGTCATTTACAGTTTTCGGTCTTGCCCACTCCACGATTTTTATTGCTTTTTCCGGAGTGTTCAATGACATCATCATTTAAACTGATCGTTATTATCCATATTGAGTTGTTTCCCTATACAAATCACCATATCTGTTATAAACTCTGCCCACTTCTTCTTTAGTTCCTTGTCCATATTGCTCTTCCCACATCTTTTTTATTTCTTCTACTATATGAGTTTTTAAGTTTACACGATAAAAGCCAGAATTACCTATGTTTTGGAATCAATAAAATGATTTGAAAAAGCATAAAAAATGGAAAACATCGAAGCAAATAGTTAAACGTGAGTTTTATTCTGTCTTTTGCTTTTACGTTGTCCGTACTATTCCAAAAAGCAATGAAAAGTATAGATGCTGTTGATAATAATGCCCAAAATAATACACCAATTAAATACCAAGCAACGCCGACCCACCATAAACCATTATGCCATACGACTATACTCAGCCCGTTAATCAAAGCCATTGTAGGAGAATCGGGATAAAACAATTCATAAGCTATACATGATAGTATATATGTGATTATCTCCGATGCCAACAAACAAAAGAATATTCTCAAACTAAAATTATCAGTCATTTCAGAATATGGAGATTTCCATTCATATGTTTTTTTTAGCTTTTTGCAAACGATAAATGTTCTCAGAAATGACGTAAAAAACAATACAAGCAAAAGCATAATACCAAAGCGATTGAACACTTCAGCCAATTCCTGTTCTAAAACAGAAGTTTCTCTTACCATTATTTTGACTCCTAAAGGCTCACATAAGCATTACAAAACATGCTTCACACTCGTCCATTTTTTTATCGGCAAAAACCGACAGGACATATCGTCATATTTTTCTATAATATAGCACACTTGATAAAAATATGCAAGCATAAGATTGAATACTTTTATGCCGGGCACGAGAATAATCTTTTCAAAACGCTTGCAATAGCTTTTGCGATTTGCTATAATACTTGCATGTACGTCTAATTAACGATACCAAGAGGTGTAAGATGAAAAAATCATCGCGTCTTTTGCTTTTACTGCTTTTGGCGGCGATAAGCCTTGCGGCGTTTGCAACCATAGGCGCCGGAGCCGAGTCTGCCGACGGCGAGCCCGGAATAGATGCTCCCGCGTATGACGACGGCGAGCCGGGCGGCTCTTCCGACATTCCCGATGTTCCCGACGTTCCGGACGATCCCGAGCCGACAGCCTACAGCCCCGAGCCTATTGCAACTCACGCGCCTGTAGAGACCGTGGTTCCCTATTCGCCCGTTGAACCCGATACGGAGTATGTTGCGCCCGTAACCTATTACGAGCCTGCCGAAACGGAATATGTTGCGCCCGTAACGGCTTATGTCGAGCCCATACAAAACGAGCAGTACGGCACAGAATATATAGCCTTGTACGGCGACGCGGAGCCCACTGGCTTTATCGCGCCTGCCATGGATAAATCCGTCAGCCAAAAAACCTACTCCACCGACTATACCGCGGGAATCGTTTCGTGGATATGCGTGGGCGTGGGCGTCGTTGTTGTGACCGCCGTGCTTGTAAGCACCAAGCTTGGCGGACGCTCCTCATACCGCCAATGACGGCGTTGAGTATAGGCGGAGCAGCCGTAAAATCAAAAGCCCTGCTCGCTCCGATGGCAGGCGTTACCGACCGCGCCTACCGTGAGCTTTGCATGGGAATGGGCGCGGGCTATTGCGTAAGCGAGATGGTCAGCTCTAAGGCGCTGTCGTTCGGCAGCAAAAAGAGCGAGGAGCTGATGGAGATCTCGCCCGACGAACGCCCCTGCGGAATACAGATATTCGGCGACAGTCCGCTTTGCATGGCGCAGGCGGCTGAGCAGGCTATGAAAAACGCTCCCGACATTATAGATATAAACATGGGCTGTCCCGCGCCCAAAATAAGCGGAAACGGAAGCGGCTGCGCGCTTATGAAGGACCCGAGGCTGTGCGGTGAGATAACCGCCGCCGTGGTAAAGGCTTCGGGCGTGCCGGTCACCGTTAAGCTGCGCAAGGGCTGGGACGACGGCACGGTAAATGTTGTTGAGGTGGCAAAGATCTGCGAGCAGGCGGGAGCCTCGGCGATAACCGTTCACGGCAGAACCCGTCAGCAATACTACAAGCCGCCCGTTGATTATGACATTATCCGCGAGGTAAAGCGCAGCGTCGCAATTCCCGTTATCGCAAACGGCGACATAGACAGCGCCGAAAAGGCGAAGCGGGCGCTCGATTACACCGGCTGCGACTTTGTTATGATAGGCAGGGCTACGCTGGGCAATCCGTGGATATTTGCGCAGATAATTTCTTTTTTGCAGGATCCCTCTCTGCCGCTTTATTATCCCTCTATTGAGGAAAAGCTTGAGGTGATGGTGAAGCACGTCGAAAAAATGGTTGAGTACAAGGGCGAGTACATCGCGCTCAGACAGGCGCGAAAGCTCACCGTCGGCTATTTTAAGGGAATGAGGGGAGCCGCCGCGCTGAGAAACGTGGCAGGCAAAATAAAAACGCTTGACGATTTGTACGCCCTGAAGGACAAGGCTCTTTCGGCGGCATACAGTTTACCATAATTACAGTCAAAATCAAACACAAGGGGAAGTTAGAAATGAGCGAATTAACAAATATCGCGGCGCTGGAGTACCTTAAGGAGTACGATCCCGCCGTGGGCAACGCAATGGACGACGAGCTTAAAAGACAGCGCAGAAACCTTGAGCTTATCGCCAGCGAAAACATCGTTACGCCTGCCGTTATGGCGGCAATGGGCAGCCATCTTACCAACAAATATGCCGAGGGCTATCCCGGCAAGCGCTATTACGGCGGCTGTCAGTGTGTTGACGTGGTTGAGGAGATCGCACGTCAGCGCGCATGTCAGCTGTTCGGAGCCGAGCACGCAAACGTTCAGCCTCACTCGGGCGCACAGGCTAACACAGCCGTGTATTTTGCCATTCTGGAGCCCGGCGACACCGTTATGGGTATGAACCTTAACGAGGGCGGACACCTCACACACGGCTCGCCCGTAAACATCTCGGGTAAGTACTTCAATTTCGTGCCCTACGGAGTTGATCAGGAGACCCACAGAATAGATTACGATCACGTGCTTGAGATCGCAAAGGAGTGCAAGCCCAGGCTGATCGTTGCCGGCGCATCGGCATATCCCAGAGTTATCGACTTTGCAAGGCTGCGCGAGATCGCCGACGAGGTTGGCGCTTACCTCATGGTCGATATGGCTCACATCGCGGGCTTGGTCGCCGCGGGCGTTCATCCCAACCCCGTGCCCTACTGCGAGTTCGTAACCACCACCACTCACAAGACCCTGCGCGGTCCGCGCGGCGGACTCATCCTCTGCCGCGAGGAGTTTGCAAAGCAGATAGACAAGGCCATCTTCCCGGGCACACAGGGCGGTCCTCTTATGCACACCATAGCCGCAAAGGCGGTTTGCTTCGGCGAGGCTCTCAAGCCCGAGTTCAAGGAGTACGGCGCAAAGATCGTGTCAAACTGCAAGGCTCTTGCCGAGGGTCTGCTCAAGCGCGGCTGCAAGCTGGTTTCGGGCGGCACCGACAACCACGTGCTGCTTATGGATCTGCGCGACACCGACGTTACCGGCAAGGAGCTTGAGGCGCGCCTTGACGACTGCTACATCACCGTAAACAAAAACACCATTCCCGGCGAGCCCCGTTCGCCCTTCGTAACCAGCGGCGTAAGAATAGGCACAGCCGCCGTTACCACCAGAGGTCTTAACGAGGAGGACATGGATCAGATCGCCGAGTACATCACCATGGTGCTCAACGATTACGACAACAGCAAGGAAAAGGTAAGAGCAGGCGTTGAAGCTATGTGCAAAAAATACCCGCTTTACGAGTAATTAACAAATTTTTCAGTCCGTCGCGCAGGCGGGCTGAATCTTTTAGGCAATACCGCATAATTCAGGTGTGCGGATTGCGCAGTAAGATTTTTCGTCAGGTTGTACAAATAAATTGAGGTAAGGCTGTCGCAAATTGAGGTAAGGCTGTCGCCTTGCCGAGATTTTTTGGGCAAGCTGACGGAATAAGATGCAAGCAAGCCGTGCGCCTTGAATTGTGCGGTGTTGCCTTTATAATGAGGTGATACGATGAACAAGCCTCTTGCAGACCGCTTTCGCCCCGTTACCCTCGACGACATAGTGGGGCAAAAGCACCTTTTGGGCGAGGACAAGCCGCTTCGGCGGATAATAGAAAGCGGCGAGGTGCCCAACCTTATATTTTACGGTCCTTCGGGCGTGGGCAAGACAACCCTTGCGACCTACATCGCAAAACGCACCGACAAAACCCTCAAAAAGCTCAACGGCACCACCGCCTCTACCGCCGACATAAAAGAGATAGTGGCGCAGACGGGCACATTTTCGGGGATCAACGGCATACTGCTGTACCTTGACGAGATACAGTACTTCAACAAAAAGCAGCAGCAGACCCTGCTTGAATTCATCGAGAACGGCAGCATTACCCTGATTGCCTCCACCACCGAAAACCCGTATTTTTACGTGTATAACGCCATCCTCAGCCGCTCGACCGTTTTTGAGTTCAAGTCCGTTGAGCCCGAGGAGGTAAAGCGCGCCGTATTGCGCGCCGCGCGGCTTTTGGAGGAGGAGCAGGGGATAGAGATAGTCCTGCCCGACGAGTGCGCAAAAAAGATAGCTCTCGGCTGCGGAGGAGACGTGCGCAAGGCGATGAACACCGTGGAGCTTTCGGTGACAGCCGCCGACCGCGACGGCAGCAGGCGGATCGTCACTCCCGAAATTGTTGAGGCGCTTGTGCAGCGCAGCTCAATGCGCTATGACAAGGACGGTGACGAGCACTACGACATCGTGTCGGCGTATCAGAAGAGTATGCGCGGAAGCGACCCGGACGCCGCCCTGCATTATCTGGCAAGGCTGCTGGAGGCGGGCGACCTGCCCTCTGCCTGCCGCCGACTTATGGTGTGCGCCTGCGAGGACGTGGGGCTTGCCTATCCGCAGATAATCCCGATAGTAAAGTCGTGCGTCGATATAGCGCAGGCGGTGGGGCTTCCCGAGGCGAGGATACCCCTTGCCGACGCGGTGGTGATGGTGTGCACGGCTCCAAAGTCAAATTCTGCGTACAACGCCATAGACGCTGCCCTCGGCGATATCAGGCGCGGCAAAACGGGTCCCATACCCCGTCAGCTTCAAAACAAGCACTTTGACGGCGAGGACAACCCAAACAAGGGTCAGCACTATCTGTACCCTCACAGCTACCCCAATCATTACATTGAACAGCAATATTTGCCCGACGCCGTCAGAGACAGCCGCTACTACACCTTCGGCGACAACAAAAACGAGCAGGCGTTCAGGGCGTACTGGGACAAGATAAAGAAAAAATAACAGCTTATGCCGTAAGGACAACGCATATCATCATGTTGTCCTTGCGGCTGCTTTGTTTTACCTCTCATTTTGCGCCTCACAAGCCTGTGTACAGCATATTGCACAAATTCGGGGGCAAAAATTTGGCAGGGGAAAAAGTGATTTTTTCCAAAAAAGAAAAAAGTCAAAGTCCGAATATTGTATGATATAATAGTAATCGTGGAGCAGTAACACACGAAAAGTACTGCTCTACAGAATAATGATATGGAGGAACATCATTATGGTCAAAAGACAGCACAAATTTATTTCCCTTGTTCTTTGCGTAATGCTGGTGTGCTCCGTTTTGTTCACCTGCGCTGTAAGCAGCGCGTCGGCGGCAAGCGGTGACGTGGTTTATGTAAAGATCAACAAGAGCTGGAACCCCGTTTATTGCTATGCGTGGACGGACGGCGGAGCCAGCAACGGCTCATGGCCGGGATCGCAGATGACCTGCGTTGACTCGGTCAACAAGATTTATTCTTACACAATGAACGGCAACTATGCCAAGGTTATCTTCAACAACGGCCAGAGCGGCGGCGGAGATGACAAGCAGACAACCGACCTTACATTCCCCGGAAACGGTCAGCTGTACGATATGGCGACACAGACTTGGTCGGCGTATTCGAGCGGCTCGGGCGATTCGACCAATCCCGCAACACAGCCCGCAACACAGCCCGCAACACAGCCCGCAACACAGCCCGCAACCAACCCCTCGGGCAGCGGCAAAACCGTTTATCTTAACAACACGGCAGGCTGGACAAATCCCTACTGCTACACCTGGACAAACGGTTCGTCGGATCAGAACTCAAACTTCCCCGGCAAGGCCATGACAAGTGTGGGCGAAGGCGTGTGGATGTACAGCGGCTCCGACAACTTTGCAAACTGCATTTTCAGCAACAACAGCGCCGATCAGACCGCTAACCTGACCGCTACCGACGGTTATATCTATGACAATACTACCAAGCAATGGAGCGTGTATGACACCAGCCCCATCCGCGTTACAAGCTTTTCGGCAGATCCCTCTTCCGAGGTGTATGCAGGCATGGACGTTGCTCTGTCGGCTCAGGCTACAAGCACAGGCGGCACCGTTACCTACAAGTTCTCGGTAGCTCCTGCCTCGGGCACAGCCACAGCCATCACAGGCTGGATCTCCTCGGGCACAGCCACCTGGACTCCCTCGGCAACAGGCGCCTACACCATTACCGTTGACTTTGCGGACACCTCGGGCAACACCAATAGCCGCACCATCAGCCTTAACGTGCTCAGCGACAGCGGCGTTGCAAAGCCCATCATCAAAAAGGTATCTCCCGCAAACGGAAGCTATATCCAGACCGGCAGAAACCAGACCGTAAGCGTTACCGCAGCAGGCGGCAACACGGGCACAAACCTGCTGTTCTACAAGTATGTGGTGACAGACCCCAGCGGCAACAAGAACACCCCGTACTACACCCTTAACAGCACCTATACCTTCCAAGCTAACAGACAGGGCACCTACACCGTAGATGTATTTGTACAGGCATCCGACAACACCACCGTCAGCAAGTCCTATACATACACCTCCGCAGGCACCGTTCCCTCAACAACAGCCGAGCCTACCGTGACCGCACCGCCGGCAACAACGGTTCAGCCCACGACGGTACAGCCTACCACCGTACAGCCCACGACTGTTCAGCCCACAACGGTACAACCCACCAACGTCGATCCCGTGACCTATGAAAAGGGCGACGTTGACAGAAACGGCGTAATAAACATCAAGGATGCAACATATCTGCAAAAGTGCGTTGCGGAGTACTCCGAGTTCCAGGATGTAACCCTCGAGCTGGGCGATATTTATGTAGATAATATCATAAGCGTACGCGACGCAACAGAGCTTCAAAGAATAATTGCGTATCGCGACGCCGCGTAAACCGCATTTAAAGACAACTGGAGGACATAAAAATGACAAGAATAAATAAGCTTTTGGCCGTTATTCTTGCTCTGATGATTGTAATCACCGCGGGCGTGATCTCGGTATCCGCCGCGGTTGCGTCCGAGGACGAACAGGTCGCGGCAGAGCCCGCGTCAATTACAATCCACGTGAGCCAGGAAGGCCTTGCGCAGCCCTATATTTACCTGTGGAACTCGCTTCCCACCAACAGCGCAATGTCCCAGAGCTATCCGGGCGAGATTATGACCCGCTCGGGCGATTGGTTCAACTACACCGTGCCCAACGTTACCAAGGTCAACGTTTTGATAACCGACGCACAGGGTAAGCAGTATTCGGGCGAAAAAATGCTTACCTCCGCATCAACCGACTGGTACTATTTAGACGGAAGATGGTCAAAGTACGACCCCACTCAGTTGGATCCCGTTGAAAGCCTCGACATGCGCGAGGATTCCATCTACTTTGTAATGACCACCCGTTTTTATGACGGCGACAGCGGCAACAACGTTCATTGCTGGGACGACTCCCACGCCAACAACCCCGACTCCGACCCCGCATGGCGCGGAGACTTTAAGGGACTTGCCGAAAAGCTGGACTACATCAAGGCGCTGGGCTTCAACGCCATTTGGGTAACACCGGTAGTTACAAACGCTTCGGGCTATGACTATCACGGCTATCACGCCTTTGATTTTGCCAATGTAGATCCGCGTTACGAAAGCAGCGACTTCGACTTTGACGACCTCGTTCGCGCCGTTCATGCAAAGGGCATGAAGATAATCCAGGACATTGTTATTCAGCATACCGGCAACTTTGGCGAGGATCACTTCTGCAAGCTGTTTGAGAAGGACTACAGCAAGGATCTGGGCAACATAGAGGAGTGCATGGTTCCCACGCAGACCCTTATGGATGCGCTCAATCTCAGCTCGCCGCAGGAGTACTGGAACCTTCGACCTCAGACGCAGTATGACACGCGCCTTAACCTTATGAAGAACACCACCTACTCGAGCAGCCAGCAGTCTTCAACCGGCTCAATGCCAAGCACAGAGGACTACGGCGAGGATAAGATTTCGAGCAGCAGTGTTTATAACTCGAACAACTACTACCATACCGGCTACTTCCAGAGCCTTAACTGGGATGACTGGAGCTGCAAGTTCTGCCAGATCGCGGGCGACTGCGTCGATCTCAACACCGAGAACACCGCGGTTATGGAGTATATGACCGACGTTTATTCGGATTATATCAACAGAGGCGTTGACGGCTTCCGCGTTGATACCGTCCGCCACATCCCCAGAGTTGTGCTCAACATTCTGTTCAATGACCAGATCTACGGAGCTGCCGCAGCACGCGGCAACACGGGCTTCCACATGTTCGGCGAGATATGCACCCGCTATACCGACGTATGGTACCGCGGTCACGCCGAGGAATCCACTCCGTACTACACATGGAAGGAAAGCAATCCTCAGTGGGCGCAGAACTGGTCATGGGGCAGCACGGCTCAGGATGTAAACTCCAACATGAACCTTGTGTTTGACCACTATCTTGCCGAGGACAGCGTAAACGACGAGCCCACCTCGAACAACGCCTTCCTCAGCGGAATCACATATCACACACCCGACCGTTCGCGCGCATCGGGCATGGAGGGTATCGACTTCCAGATGCACCGCATGTTCGGCAACGCAGGCAGTGCCTTTGGCATTGCCAAGAGCGGCGACAAGTATTACAACGACGCCACCTACAACGTTATGTATGTTGACTCGCACGACTATGCTCCCGAGGGCTATGACGAAAAGGTTCGTTTTGCGGGCGGAACTCAGGTTTGGGCGGAAAACCTTGACCTTATGTTCACCTTCCGCGGAATCCCCTGCATCTACTACGGCTCCGAGGTAGAGTTCCAGAAGGGTCAGCCGATAGACGTCGGCCCCAACGCTCCCCTCTCGACTACCGGACGCGCATACTTCGGCGACTGGCTCGAGGGCAACGTTGACGCTACGGATTTCAGCGAATACACAGCATCCGGCGCGGTTGCAGAAACCCTTGATTATCCGCTTGCCAAGCATATCCGTCAGCTCAACGCTATCCGCCGCGCGGTTCCCGCCCTGCAAAAGGGTCAATACACCGTTGACTCCACCTATGTAAGCGGCAACATGGCGTTCATCCGCCGCTATACCGACAGCGAAACCGACAGCCTTGCGCTCGTAACCATCTCGGGCGGCGCAACGTTCAATAACATCCCCAACGGCAGATATGTAGATGCCGTAACGGGCGAAATTCAGAACGTGAGCAACGGCACCCTCAGCGTTTCCTCACTCGGCACCGCCAACATGAGAGTATTCGTGCTCTCATCCGGCAACTTCACCGGAATAAGCGGCAAGATAGGCGAAACGGGAACATACCTGAACTAAGCAAAAAGCAGGCAGCTTTAAGAGTTTAAAGACAAATGAATAACAACGGTCGGGAAGACAGATTCGCTTTTGCCATCATATCTTCCCGGCCGTTTTGTTGTTATGCGAAATTCCCAAAAATTTTTTCAAAAAACACTTTACTTTGTTAACACAGTAATGTATAATAACAATGTTCGTGTAAAAACAAACTTTTTTATTATCAGGAGGACAATTTATGAAAAAGATCATCGCACTTCTTATGGCGGGCATGATGACCGCCACCGTATTCGCAGGCTGCGGCGGCTCAGGCTCCGGCGAGTCCAAGGCTGACAACGCTTCCAAGGCAGACGACGCTTCCAAGACCGAGTCTGTTGCCGACGGCGACAGCGACTGGGCTTACATTCAGAGCAAGGGCAAAATGACCATCGGCATCACCTACTTTGAGCCCATGAACTATCAGACCGAGAGCGGCGAGCTCACCGGTTTTGAGACCGAGTTTTCAAAGGCTGTATGCGAAGAGCTGGGCGTTGAGGCAGAGTTCCAGGAGATCGACTGGGATTCCAAGGAGATCGAGCTCAACTCCAAGAAGATCGACTGCATCTGGAACGGCATGACCATCACCGATGAAAGAAAAGAAAACATGAGCATTTCCGTTCCCTACATGGAGAACAAGCAGGTTATGGTCTGCAAAAAAGAGAACGTTGAGAAATACTCTCAGAGCGTTACCGGCGCCAATATAGTTGCCGAGGCTGATTCCGCGGGCGAAGAGGTTTGCGCCAGCGACGCATTCTTCGGCGAGACCAACTATGTTTCCGTTGCTTCTCAGGCGACCGCTCTGCTCGAGGTCAAGGCAGGCACAGCAGATGTTGCCGTTATCGACTACATCATGTCTCTGGGCACCATCAGAGAGGATTCCGACTACGCCGACCTTGCAACCGTTACCGAAAAGAGCTTTGCTCCCGAGCAGTACGGTATTGCGTTCAGAAAGGGCAGCGACACCACAGAAAAGGTAAACGAGGCTATTCAGAAGGTTGCCGACAGCGGAAAGCTCAAGGAGATCTCCGACAAGTACAACCTCACCGACATGGTGCTTGTTAAGGCTGCGTCATAATAATGGATCAGTTTTGGAACGTCACCTCTCAGCTGCTTGAGGGATTTGGCGAAAACTGTATGCTTTTCGGCGTCACTATACTGGTGGCGATTCCCCTGGGGCTCATCATTTCGATGGGCTCCATGTCCAAGTTTTTCCCGTTAAAGGCGGTCACGCGCACCTTTGTGTGGATAATCCGCGGCACACCGCTTATGCTGCAGCTTTTTACGGTGTTCTATGTGCCGCCGCTGCTGTTTGACATTTCGTTTGCCGACAGAATGACCGCGGCAATAATCGCCTTTGTAATAAACTACGCCGCCTATTTCTCAGAGATTTTCCGCGGCGGAATAGAGGGCATACCCAAGGGACAGTACGAGGCGGGATATGTGCTCGGCATGAAAAAGAGCCAGGTGTTTTTCAAGGTAGTGCTTATGCAGGTCATCAAGCGCATCCTTCCGCCTATGAGCAACGAGATCATCACATTGGTAAAGGACACCTCGCTTGCGCGCGTCATTTCGGTAATAGAGATACTGCGCGTTGCCGAGAATTTCTCAAAAAAGGGCATTATCTGGCCGCTGTTCTATACGGGCGCGTTTTTCCTCATCTTCTGCGGCGCACTCACCATCCTGTTCCGCTTTCTTGAGAAAAAGCTCGACTACTACAAGGTATAAGGAGGCGCGGCTATGGCATTTTTACAGGTTCAAAACATCAAAAAAAGCTTTGACCGCACCGAGGTGCTCAAGGACATCAGCTTTTCGCTTGAAAAGGGCGAGGTGCTGGCGATAATCGGCTCCTCGGGCTCGGGCAAAACCACGCTTCTGCGCTGCATAAACTTTTTGGAGACCCCTCAGGCGGGTAAAATCACCGTGGGCGGCAAGGTGCTGTTTGACAGCGACGACAAGTCCAAAAAAAGCGACCTTGAGATCCGCAAAAACCGCCTGCATTTCGGCATGGTTTTTCAGTCGTTCAACCTTTTCCCGCAATACACGGTTTTCAACAACCTGATTTTGGCTCCGAACCTTATGGCAAAGGAGCAGATAAAGCAGAACGGCGAGTACATGGGCGCAAAAACCTACAAGGAAGCCCAGCAGAAAATCAACGAGGAGGCAGAGGCGCTTCTCAAAAAGGTCGGTCTTACCGAAAAGCGCGACGAGTATCCCTGCAACCTGAGCGGCGGACAGCAGCAGCGCGTGGCAATAGCGCGCGCCCTTGCGCTCAACCCCGACGTGCTGTGCTTTGACGAGCCTACCTCGGCGCTCGACCCCGAGCTTACGGGCGAGGTGCTTAATGTTATAAAGGGACTGAAAAGCTCCGACAGCACAATGATAGTGGTGACGCACGAGATAAGCTTTGCACGCGACGTCGCCGACAAGGTCATATTCATGGCGGACGGCGTCATTGAGGAGGAGGGAACCCCTCAGCAGGTCATCGAGAATCCTCAAAGTCCGCGCACACAGTCGTTTTTGTCGCGTTTCAACCGCTTCAGCGATTGATTGAACAATGTTTATAACTATAACAAAAGGGATCGGCATTGCCGGTTCCTTTTTGCTTGAGAAAAGCCGTTTGCCACGCGCCCTGCTTTTATTGTGGATTTTTCATTGATAATTAACAAAAAACCCCGCAAAACTAATCAAGCCTTACTATTGAAAAAAACACAATAAAATGTTATAATACTTATAATTGTGTAAAACAGACAGACTATGCGAAAAGGGTGATAACAATGGCGATTACGGTTAAACTTCTCGCGCACACTCCAAACCCCGAACAAACGGTGGCAATGGCGGCAAAGCTCTGCTATTCGCCGTCGGGCATCGAGGAGATACGCGACGGACTTACAGAGGAAAAAACGGCGTCCTTCATAAACATGCTCGCCGACCTGGGTCACGCAAGCCCCACCGAGCACGCTTCGTTCACCTTTGGTATAGAGGGCATATCGCGCGCCTGCTCACACCAGCTTGTGCGCCACAGAATAGCCTCCTACAGCCAGCAGTCGCAAAGATATGTTGACGGAGAAAGGTTTGAGTTTGTAACTCCGCCCGAGATAGAAAGCAACCCACGCGCCCTTGAGGCATACAACCGCGCTCTTGACGAGCAGGCAAGGGCATACAGCGAGGTGCGCAACGCCCTTGTTACGGGCTACATAAACGATTATCTGGGCGAGGAGCAACAGGGTACCGACGCCGAGATAGCCGCCGCCTTCAAGGAGAGCAACAAGGCAAAATACTCCGCCTTTGTAAAAAAGGCGAACGAGGACGCGAGGTTCATTCTGCCCAACGCCACTACCACAAAGCTTGTGTGCACCTTTAACGCGCGCAGCCTTGAAAACTTTTTTGCCCACCGCTGCTGCAACCGTGCACAATGGGAGATAAGAGAGGTGGCGGAAAAGATGCTTCTGCTCTGCCTTGAGGTCGCTCCCAACCTGTTTAAGAACTGCGGACCGTCCTGCCTGTTCGGACCCTGTCCCGAGGGCAAAATGTGCTGCGGCAGGCAGAAGGAAGTGCGCGAAAAGTACGGAAGGTAACATATGAAATCGAAATTAATTGTAATAGAGGGGCTTGACGGCAGCGGCAAGGCCACTCAAACAAAGCTGCTCGCCGAAAAGCTCGCCGAAAGCGGACTTAAAGTGAGGCGGCTTGAATTTCCCGACTACGACAGCCCGGGCTCGGCGCTTGTAAAAATGTATCTCGGCGGAGAATTCGGCGACAAGCCCTCCGACGTAAACGCCTACGCAGCCTCGGCATTCTATGCGGTTGACCGCGTTGCGGGCTACTTAAAGGACTGGAAGCGCGACTGCCAAAACGGCACGGTGTTTTTGTGCGACCGCTACTGCACCTCAAACATCATCTATCAGATGGCAAAGGTGGAGCAAAGCGAACGCGACGCCTTCATAGAGTGGCAGGCGGACTTTGAATACGACAAGCTCGGGCTTCCTCGCCCGGACGCTGTCATATATCTTGACGTCGATCCCGACGTGTCGCAAAGACTGATGGAAAAGCGCTACGGCGGCGACAACAGCAAAAAAGACCTGCACGAAAGCAACCTTGCTTTTCTGCTTTCCTGCCGCGACAGCGCCCTTTATGCCGCCGAAAAATGCGGCTGGACGGTGATAGACTGCTGCCGCGACGGCGAGATCAGGACTATAGAAGAGATAGCCCAAGACATCCGGAGAGTGACGGACACGGTTTTATGCTGAATTTTCAACCGATAGAAAAAGAAAAGATACCCCTTTACAAAAGCTACTACGATTACACAAACGCGCTCGGCTGCGAGTTCAACTTTGTCAGCGCATATTTGTGGAACAGAGAATACAAAATCAAGCTGGCGTTTTACGACGATACACTCATCAAAGCGTATTTCCGCGATGACGAAACCATCTGGGGTTACTGCCTGCCATCGGGCAAAAACGTGAGCGGCGCGGTAGAGGCGGCGCTTGAGGACGCCCGTGACAGGGGACAGCAGCCGATGTTCGGCTACATGTCCGGCGCAGAGCGCAATCGGCTGGAGCAGCTGTTTCCCTCAAGGTTTGCCTTTGAGCGCGACGAAGAAACGCAGGATTATATATATCTTACCGAAGAGCTTGCGACCCTCGGCGGCAAAAAGTTCCACGCCAAGCGCAACCATGTTTCGCGCTTTTACCGCGAGTATGATAACATCCTGCTAAAGCCGATAGACGACAGCTGTCTGTCCGACGCTTTGGCGGTGATGGAGCTGTGGTGCGCCGAAAACGGGCACGATATAAAAACCTACGGCGAATACGCGGTGCTGCGCGAGGCTCTCGATAATTACATGCTTCTGGATATGCGCGGCGCGGTGCTATACGTCGGCGGCAGCCCTGTGGCAATGACGCTCGGCGGCGAGATCTCGCCCTTGTGCTTTGACATAAACTTTGAAAAGGCGCTGCGCGGCTTCAACGGCAGTTATGCGGTCATCAACAACGAATTTGCCAAGACGCTGACCGCCTACAAATACATAAACAGAGAAGAGGATCTGGGGCTTGAGGGGCTTCGCAAATCGAAGCTTTCCTACAATCCCGTTATAATATACGACAGATTTACCGCAAAACCGATATGAAAGCTTACCGAAATTGCAGCGCAGACGACCTTCCCGCGCTGAAAAGGCTTTGGCTCGCCTGCTTTGACGAGAAGGAAACTGCGGCTGAATTATTCTTCAAAAGAAATAAAACAACCTTTCACGCATATGCCTGCGATTGCGGCGGCGCTGTTGTATCGGCGCTCTATTTGATAGATTGTACTCTTAACGGAGCCCCGGCGCATTATCTGTGCGGAGCATCGACCCTGCCGCAGTACCGCGGGCGCGGTATCATGTCCGGGCTTATAGCATATGCTTTGAAGGACGCCGAAGAGCGCGGCGACCGCATGTCGGTTTTGCTTCCCGCAAACGAGGCTCTTTACGGGTTTTACGGGCGGCTCGGCTATAAAACCGGCTGCGCTGTAAAAACCAAACGATTTTCAACCGATACCTGCATGGCTTTTAAATCGGGCAAGCCCGATTTGCAGGAGCTTCAAAAGCTGTGTTATAAGAATAAATTTCTTTTGTGGAATAATGATTACATAAGCTTTGCCGCAGAGTACTACGGCTGCTATGGTGCAAAAACCGCCGAGGGCAAAAACGCCTTTGCAATTTATGAGGCGGACACAGAGAGCGCCGAGGTTATTTACGCGGTTTATAATGACATAGAAGAATTAAAAGCTCTGCTCAGGGCAGAGGGAATAAAAGAATTCGGTCTTTCCGGTTCGGCGGACAGTCCGCTGTTCGCAGGCAAAAAAGCCGTGCCGCACGGAATGATACGTCCGCTCGGCGGCAGGCGTGAGGAAAACGGAAAAACCGAGGATGTTTATATAGGGATAACACTTCAATAGATGAAAGGGAAATGAGTATGTATTATTTGTTTTTGGCAGACGGCTTTGAAGAGACCGAGGCTCTTGCAACGCTCGACGTAATGCGCCGCGCAGGGCTCAGCGTTCAGACCGTGGGCGTCACGGGCGAGTATGTTGCAAGCTCGCACGGCGTTACGGTAAAGTCCGATATCGGCATAGACGACATCACCCGCGAGGGTCTTGAGGGCGCGGTGCTTCCCGGCGGAATGCCCGGCACGCTCAACCTTGAAAAGTGCGCTGCGGTCACAGACTGCGTGAGCTATTGCCACGAAAACGGTTTGCTTACGGCGGCTATCTGCGCCGCTCCGTCCATCCTCGGTCACATGGGCATTCTTAACGGCAAGACCGCTACCTGCTTCCCGGGCTTTGAAAAAGAGCTTACAGGTGCAAAATATACCGCCGCTCACACCGAGACCGACGGCTGCGTAATAACCGGCAAGGGAGCGGGCTGCGCGGTGGAGTTCGGCAGAGCCATAGTCGCTTTTGCCGTTTCTCAAGAGGCGGCAGACAAGGTTTTAAGTGATATGCAATGCTTCTGAGAAACATCAGAGAAGAAAAGCGCAGGCTGCGTGCGCGCTGCAAAAAGCAGAGGGCTGCCTGCCCGCCCGACGTCAAGCAGCGGCTTGACGAGGCGCTTACCGAAAGAGTATTGGCGCTTGACGAATACAAAAGCTGCCGCACGCTGTTCGTGTTTGTTTCAACGCCCATAGAGTGCGATACTCACCGCCTGATAAACCGCGCCTTTGCCGACGGCAAGCGCGTGGCGGTGCCGCGTTGCAGCAACAAAAGCGGCGAAATGGAGTTTTATTACATAAGCTCACTTGACGATCTTCGCCCGGGCATGTTCTCTTTGAGCGAGCCCGATCCCGAAATTTGCGAAAGGGCAACCGGCGGCGCGGGCGACCTGTGCATAGTTCCGGGGCTTTGCTTTGACTGCGAGGGCTACCGCGTGGGCTTCGGCAAGGGCTATTACGACCGCTTTTTAGAGGGCTTTACGGGCGTTACCGCAGGCATATGCTACAGAAAGTTTGTTTTTCGTGAGCTTCCGCGCGGGGCAAACGACAAGCCTACAGATATATTGGTTACGGATAAGTATTCCAACCGCATGGTTGATAAGAGGTGTATGAATGACTAACGACAACAACAACCGCTACAGCGTTGAACAGCAAAGGCGCAGCAGGGCGGAGAATTTCAGGCTGAACATACGCGACGACTACGACGAGGACTACGGCGACCGCAGCATGCCCGAGGAAATCAATTCGTACAGCGGACAGGACGTTAAGGAGCAGATCGCCCGCGACTCCAAAAAGGAGCTGAAAAAGAAGCAGAAGGCAGAGAAGCGCGAGCTTAAAAAGCGCAACCGACGCAACCGCCGCGTGTTCCGCATAATGTGGATAGTATCCGTGGCGCTCATCGGCGTAATGCTCTCCACCTATATCATCACGGGAATGAACGACCTGCTGGCGATCAACCGCACCGACGATTCCGTGGTGACGGTTCAGATCCCCAAGGATCCCACCATCGACAGCGTTACCGACGCTCTCGCCAAGGCAGGCGTCATAGGCGAGCCGGGCTATTTTAAAATGTTTGCCTCGCTCACCAAGTCGGGCGACGACTTCATCCAGGGCACCTACGAAATGAAGAAGAACATGGATTATCAGCAGATAATCACAAACCTTAAGGGCAACACCTACCGCACCGACACCGTTGAGGTCACCATCATCGAGGGTATGAACGTGACCGAGATAGCGGACAAGCTGGTTGCGGAGGGCGCGCTTGCCGACAGGGAGAAGTTCCTTGAGCTTTGCGCCTCGGACAAGTTCGACAATGACTTCGACTTTATAAAGGACATCAAAAACCCGGGCGAGCGCTACTATAAGCTCGAGGGTTATCTGTATCCCGACAAATACGAGTTTTACGCAAACGACGACCCCATCAACATAATCTACAAGTTCCTCAACAACTATGAGGCAAAGCTTTACACAAAGCAGGCATTCGACGGCTACGACAAGCTTTTGTCCGTTCACAAAATGCTTGAAAAATCCGAGTCGGAATACACGCTTGACCAGATAATGACGATAGCGTCCATCATTCAGGCAGAGGCGGCAAACAAGGAGGACATGTACTACGTTTCCTCAATAATCCACAACCGCCTTGAGGCTGACGAGGACATGGGCGTTGCCGCCCTCAGCCTTGACTCCACCAAGTACTATCCCTACCGCAGCGAGGACAAGGTTCCCGCCAGCGAGGGAGCCAACTACAAGAGCCGCTACGACACCTATTCAAAGCGCGGCCTGCCCCCGGGACCCATCTGCAATCCCGGCATGGACGCAATAAAGGCGGCGTTGCAGCCCTACGACACAAGCTACTATTATTTCTGCCACGACGAGGACGGCGTGCCGCTTTACGCGTCAACCATCTACGAGCACGAGGCAAATCTGGAGTATATTTCATAATGGACAAGCCCGAGATTCTGTCGCCCGCGGGCGATGCGGAGTGCCTGCGTTCGGCTCTCGGCTTTGGAGCCGACGCGGTGTTTTTGGCGGGAAAGGCGTTCGGAATGCGCTCTTCACCGCAGAACTTTGACAACGACGAGCTCAGACAGGCGTGCAGTCTGGCACACTCAATGGGCAGAAAAATACACCTGACCTGCAACACCCTTCCGCGCAACGGCGAGCTTGCGGCGCTGCCCGACTTTCTTGCCCTTGCCCAGGACGCAGGCGTGGATGCGCTGATAATAGCCGATCTTGGCGTGTTTGAGGCGGCAAAGCGATACGCTCCCAAGGTGGCGCGGCACATCTCTACCCAGGCGGGCGTAACAAATTACGCAGCCGCCAACGCCCTTTACAACATGGGCGCCTCGCGCGTGGTGCTGGCAAGGGAGATACCCATTGACGAAATCGCCGAAATGCGCGCAAAAATCCCCAAGGAGCTTGAAATAGAGTGCTTTGTTCACGGCGCCATGTGCGTGTCGTTCTCGGGCAGATGCCTCATATCAAGCTATCTCACGGGGCGGGACGCCAACCGCGGCGACTGCGCTCAGCCCTGCCGCTGGAAGTACCATCTGTACGAGGAAAAGCGCGACGGGCAGTTCTTTCCCGTTGAAGAGTCAGCAGGCGGCACCTATCTTTACAACTCGCGCGACCTGTGCATGATAGAGCACATTCCCGAGCTTGTGCGCGCAGGTGTGTCCAGCTTCAAAATAGAGGGCAGGGCAAAGTCGGCATACTACACAGCCGTCACCACCAACGCCTACCGCCACGCGGTTGACGATTATTTTGCCGAGGGCGAGGGTTATGTGCTTAAGCCGTGGATACGCGAGGAGCTTGAAAAAATAAGTCACCGCGCCTACAGCACGGGCTTTTACCTGGGCGGCGAGCCCGGTCAGGAAACCTCCGACGGCGGCTACATACGTCACTACGACAATGTAGCTGTGTGCACGGAAAGCATCGACGACACGACCTCGGTAATATCCCAGCGCAACAAGTTTCTCACGGGAGACGAGCTCGACGTGCTTCCGCCCGGCGGAGTGCCGTTCATCATCCGATGTCTGTCGCTCACAAACGCCGACGGAGAGCAGGTTGACAGCGCGCCCCACCCGACCGAGATACTCACCATGAAATCCGATCTGCCGGTTCCGGCGGGCTCGGTTCTGCGCAAAAAAAGAGACCTTAGCTAAGGCAACACCGCACAATTCAAGGCGCTCTCGGCAAGGCGACAGCCTTACCTCGATTTATTTGTACAACCTGACGAAAAATCTTACTGTGCAATCCGCACACCTGAATTATGCGGTATTGCCCTAAATAATCAATTATCATTTCATATACAAAAGGAGTAATCAAAAATGCAGCCGTTAGGACTTAACGAATTAAGAGAAAAGTTCCTTTCATTCTTCGAGACAAAGGGCTGTCTGCGTCTGCCGAGCTTTTCGCTCGTGCCAAAGGACGACAACAGCCTGCTGCTGATAAACAGCGGCATGGCTCCCATGAAAAAGTACTTTACCGGCGAGGTGACACCGCCGCGCAAGCGCGTCACCACCTGCCAGAAGTGCATCCGCACGCCCGACATCGAGCGCGTGGGCATAACCGCACGCCACGGCACCTTCTTTGAGATGCTGGGCAACTTCTCGTTTGGCGACTACTTTAAGCGCGAGGCGACCGCCTGGGCGTGGGAGTTTTTCACCAAGGTTCTGGAAATGCCCGAGGACAAGCTTTATGTGTCGATCTATCAGGACGACGACGAGGCTTACGACATCTGGACAAAAGAGGTGGGGGTCGATCCCTCTCACATGGTTCGCCTGGGCAAGGAGGACAACTTCTGGGAGCACGGCTCCGGTCCCTGCGGCCCCTGCTCCGAAATATATTTTGACCGCGGACCCGAAAAGGGCTGCGGAAGCCCCGACTGTCACGTGGGCTGCGAGTGCGACCGCTTTGTAGAGGTGTGGAACCTTGTGTTCACCCAGTTTGAAAGCGACGGCAAGGGCAACTATACGCCCCTTGACCACCCCAACATAGACACGGGCATGGGTCTTGAGCGCCTTGCCTGCGTAATGCAGGGCGTTGACAACCTGTTCCTTGTGGATACCGTGCAGAACATTATGAAGCACATCAGCCAAATAACGGGCGTAAAATACGGCGAGAACGAAAAAAGCGACGTTTCGCTGCGCGTTATCACCGACCACATCCGCAGCACAACCTTTATGATAGGCGACGGCGTTATGCCATCAAACGAAGGCAAGGGCTACGTGCTTCGCCGTCTGCTGCGCCGCGCAGCGCGTCACGGCAGGCTTTTGGGCTACACCGAGCCCTTCCTTTACAAGGTGTGCGACACGGTTATAAAAGAAAACCTCACCGCCTATCCCGAGCTTAAGGAGAAGCAGGAGTTCATCACCAAGGTTATCCGCGTTGAGGAGGAAAGCTTTGCCAAAACCGTCGATCAGGGCTTTAAGATGCTTCAGAATCTTATTGAGCGCGACGACATCAATACCATCAGCGGCGAGGACGCCTTCAAGCTCAACGACACCTACGGCTTCCCGATCGACCTCACACGCGAGATACTTGAAGAAAAGGGCATGAAGGTTGACGTTGACCGTTTTCAGGAGCTTTTGAAGGAGCAGAAGAAGCGCTCGCGCGCGGCGAGAAAGAACGCCGGCGCGGACGCGTGGATATCCGACAGCACCGACCTCTCAGACCTTGCGGCTACGCGGTTTGTGGGCTATTCCGACCTTAAAGCCGAAGCCGGGGTGCTCGCCATAATCAAAGAGGGCGAGCGCGTTCAAACCGCAGGCGAGGGCGAAAGCGTTATCTTAGTGCTCGACAAAACCCCGTTTTATGCTCAAAGCGGCGGACAGGTGGGCGACACGGGCGAAATCTCGGCAGCTACCTTTACCGCCGAGGTGTGCGACACCACCAAGGACGTTTCGGGCAAGATCTTCCTGCACTCCTGCAACATCAAAAGCGGCGGCGTAACGGTTGACGAGTCGGTTACCGCACAGGTTGACGAAATGCGCCGCAAGGACATAATGCGCAACCACACGGCGGCTCACCTTTTGCAGGCGGCTCTGCGTCAGGTTTTGGGCAACCACGTTCAGCAGGCTGGTCAGATGGTGTCCGATAGCTTCTTCCGCTTTGACTTTACTCACTTTGAGGCCATGACGGCAAAGGAGCTCGACGCTGTAGAGCGCCTTGTAAACGAAAAGGTGCTTGAGGGTATCCCTGTTGTAACGCGTGAAATGCCCATTGAAGAGGCGAAAAAGCTGGGCGCAATGGCGCTGTTCGGCGAAAAATACGGCGACACTGTCCGCGTGGTAAGCGTGGATGACTTCTCGATAGAGTTCTGCGGCGGAACCCACGCCCAAAACACCTCAAACCTCGGACTGTTCAAGATCCGTCAGGAGGGCTCCGTGGCAGCCGGCGTAAGAAGAATAGAGGCAATCACGGGCAAAATAGCCAATCCCAAGGCTGTTGTCGAGGGCGCTCAAAAGGCTGCCGAGCTCATAAAGGAGCAGCAGCGCACTATAGACGAGCTCACCTCAAAGCTCGCCTCGGCGCAGCTCAATAAATATCTTGCGGCGGGCGAGGAGTACGAGGGACTCTTGCTTGTAAGCGCGTTCGTCAAAGACGCTTCTCCCGACACCCTTCGCACCATGTGCGACGACGCAAAGGCAAAAATGCCCAACGTTGTGGCGGTAATAGCCTCTGCAAGCGGCGGAAAGGTAACCATCGCATCGTGCTGCGGCAAGGAGGCATTGGCAAGAGGCGCACATGCCGGCAGGCTTGTAAAGGCTGTGGCTCAGGCTGCGGGCGGCAACGGCGGCGGCAAGCCCGACATGGCAATGGCAGGCGCCAAAGACGAGAGCAAGATAGACCAAGCCTTTTCGGTCATCAAAGAAACCGTTGCTTCAATGCTCAAATAATACCTTGTGAATTTTTGCCGAAATAAATATGCTATTCTTGTGAAAAGTGACGGACAAAAAATTTTGAAAAGTATTGAAGTTTCGCATCAATTATTGTATAATTTATTTACTGAGAATTGTACTCTCGGATAACAGAACAATATTTAGGAGGAGAAAAATATGTTCAAGAAAATAGTTAGCATTGCTCTTGCTGCTATGATGCTCGGAACAACAGCTATCGCTGCAAGCGCTGCTGAGTCCGAGGACGCCGTAGCTGCGGACGATTCTTCTGCTGCGGTAGGCGCAGACGCTTCCAACGAGGCAGGCGCAGACGCTTCCAACGAGGCAGGCGCAGACGGCGGCGAGGCTGCCGGCGACGGCTCGACAATTTACTTCAAGGTCGGCGACGCAGGCTGGAAGAACTATGAGTTCATTACTTTCTTTGTTTATGAGAAGGAATCCGGCACCCAGCTTATTACATGGGGCTCCAAGAAGGGCAGAATGGAAGACATGGGCGACGGCGCCACATATTCCTTTGACCTTGCCGCTGCAGGAATTACACTTGATTCCGGCAAGAACTATGGTTGTAACTTCACAGCTGACTGGGGCTCACAGACCTGCGACCTCATGATCAGTACCGCTTGCTATGGCGACACAGCTGTTGCAGAGGCAGAGAAGATCGAGAACAATGTTGACTCCAACAAAAAGAGCAACAAGGTAAGATGGACAAATACCACATCCTGCGGTATCCCCAAGTGCATCACCTCCATCGGTAACGTAATCGGCGACACCTTCTGGCCCGGCGAGAACGCTTACGACATGTTCGTTAAGTTCCTCAAGTCCCCCGGTCAGGACGGTCTTCAGAACGCCAAGAAGTATAAGCCCGAAATGACCGAGCAGCAGATCATCGACAACGTTGCTTCCGAGCTCGGCCTCGGCAAGGATGACGTTGCCAAGGCAGTAGCCGAGGCAAAGGCAGCAGGCGTTGACATCAACTGGTCTGCCGACAGCTCTTCCGCTCCCGCTTCTTCCGGCGGCGGCACAAGCAGCGGTTCAGGCTCCGGCAGCGGCACAAGCAGCAACTCCGGCAGCGGCTCGGGCACCGGCACAAACAGCAACTCCGGCTCCGGCACAACCGGCAACTCCGGCTCCGGCACAACCGGCACCTCCGGCAGCAGCTCATCTTCCCGCAGCGGTTCCGGCAGCACAGGCTCCGTAACCTCCGGTCAGGAGACCACCATCCTCTTCGTATTCGGCGGCGTTATGCTCGCAGCTGCAGGAATCATCTTCCTCGGCAGAAAGAGAAGAGAGTTTTAATTGACACAAAACCTCAGGGGTCGGCTCGTCCGACCCCTTTTGTGCGCCCGGCAATCAAAAGCCAAAAGACAAACGAAAGACCCGAAAATCAAAAACAAAAAAACTCTTGACAAATCCCCCGTTATTTGCTATAATGCTAATGTTGCATCGGGATGTAGCGCAGTTTGGTAGCGCACACGTCTGGGGGGCGTGGAGTCGCAAGTTCAAGTCTTGTCATCCCGACCAACAGAGACGGTTTTTTAACCGTCTCTTTTCTTTTGCCATTTTACGCGATAATGCTCAAAAATGGCTTAAATACTGAGGTTTTGGGCACTTGCACAATCAGGTTAAGAAAACTTAAGATAACCAAACTAACACGTCATAAACTGTCAAATAAACTGTCAATTATTTTGAGCCGTATAATCACAAGGGATCCTGTAAATCTTTATAATTAATTTGAGGTTAAAGACAATGCTGAAAAATGATATCCTGCAAAAAGCAGAAGAGTTAATCCATTGTGATATCAGAATAGCTCTTGACTTCATGGGGAACACTATGATAGAATAGTACAATAAATGTTCCCCAAGGGAGAGGACGATATGAATAACAACTATCCGCAAATTCAAGAGTTGCTCCGGCAAAGAGCCGATTTTCAGGCAAGGCTTAATCTGCTCCCATATGACGGCAGTCCCGAAATAAAAGACCGTAACGGTAAAAAGTACCTCTATATTCGCAAGCGCTTTGGCAGCAGGCTCACTTCAACCTATGTTGGCGATTACTCGGACGAGCTGTATCAACTGCTGCTCAGAAACGCCCGTGAAGGCAGAGAGTTGAAAAAGAATATACGGCGGTTGGATAAGGAGCTTGCGCTTCTCGGCTACTCGGACGCGGAGTTATCCGAGCGGGTATTGCTGAACCTCGATTTTGCGAGAATGAATATGAAATCCAACATCTACGATCAGGCGGTATTGGAAGGCGTGGCGACAACCTTTCCGCAGACTGAGGATATTATTGAGAACGGCATAGTCAACGGTATGTCTGCTACAGATGTGCAGAAAATTCTCAACCTGAAACACGCCTGGGAGTTTGTTTTAGATAAGGATGTCATCAGCTATCCGTCCGACTATTCTATTCTTTGCCATATCGCAAAGCTCGTAAACGAGGGCTTTTATCGGGATGGAGGTCGTATTCGCGGCGTACCCGTCACCATAGGCGGAACAAGTTATATACCGCCGCTCCCAATCGAAAATGTTGTCAAGGAAAGCATTGAAGCGATCCTCGCAGAAGCACTCCCTTCTGATGAGAAAGCGATCTCTCTGTGTCTGTACTGTATGAAGGCTCAGATATTCAACGACGGCAACAAAAGGGCGTCTGTCATCTTTGCCAACCACTATATGATTTCACAGGGAGCCGGTATGCTTATCATTCCCGAAAAAGAAGTGCCGCAATTCAAACGCTTGCTGGTAACCTATTATGAGGATAGGGACAACGGCGAAATAATGGAATTCATGAAAGCCAAATGCATCAAGACCTTTTGATATGACGCTTTGCGTGACGGTTGTGACGATCGGGACTATAAATACGGAGCAGGTATAAATGACCATGAAAAAATTTAGAATTTGAGGACCAAGCAGATTTTTCCTTTGCCTTTTGTCAAACAGCACCGCAAACCTTACCCGGTCTGCGGTGCTGTTTTGCAGGAGAATCTAAGGTATTCTTATGCCATGTAACGCGTCATAATCAACCCGCCGGCTTTTTGACGCTTATATTGTTATCCCAATGTGACGTCATATTCCGCAAGATACATTTGCAGCAGGGTAACGTCGTCGATGGTTATGCTTCCGTCGCCGTTGGTGTCTGCCAGCGCCTGCTGCTCGGGCGTGAGAAAAATAAACTCCGCAAGGTGGCGCTGAATCTCTGTAACGTCGCTTACATCTACCACTCCGTCCGCTCTTACGTCGCCCAACTCTCTTACATCGGGAACGGTAGGATGGGGGTCGAGGTTATCCTTGATACCGTCGCCGTCATAGTCGTTGAAGCTTGAGCCTATGCCGTTGTTGTATAATGCAAAGCGGCAGTTGTTATGGTTGAAAAGATTTTCGACATGCACGGGACTATCAAAAACAACTCCGTCTGTGCTTGTGTTTTGCAAATCTAAATTCCAAAAAGTGTTGTCCCTCATACTGTCACTCTCGAAATAAATCGACTGCCTTTTGCTTCCGGAAAGTATGGTTTTATGCGTCATATGTTCATAATACGCGCTGTTGTTGCTGTGCACAT
>CADBWP010000033.1 GCA_902798365.1 uncultured Ruminococcus sp. | reverse complement strand
AAGGATAGCGGGAAGATCAACCGCCTTGCCGCTGCCGCCGTCAGAGCCGCCGCAGCCTGCGAGCACCGCAGCCGCAACAAGCACAACAAGCAAAATTGAAACGATTCTTTTCATAGTGTTACCTCCGTAATTCATGGGTTTTTAACTTACCATACCTATTATATTATAAAAAAGAGCGTTGTCAATAATTATTATCATTTTGTAATTCAGCCGAATAACCAATCTTTATTTCTCTATTGGAATTATAATTGAAAAATCCGTTGGTTTTTGATAAAAAACGGTACAATTCCTTTGACGGCTTTTTCGTATTACCTTATACAAAGTGAGAACACAGGTTTATTTTTTTTTAGTAAAAAACAGTTGAAGCAATGAACGATTTATGATAGAATGATGGTGTGTATAGGCAAATATAGTATTCTCGGGTGTGGATAATCTTTTTTGTACTGAGAGTGTTTTCAAAAAAACAAAACAATTAACCCTAAAATACTAACAGCGATAAAGGAGGCATAGTAATGAAGAAAAACCAATTTCTTTCTTTAATGATATCGACTTTGATTCTTGTGTGTCCGGTCGCGTCTATGCTGTCGGTACAGGGAGTGGATTACGGCTGTTATTATATTAAAGGGGATACGGACGGAGATGGTGTTATTAACATCCGTGACGCAACAACCGGTTATTAACATCCGTGACGCAACAACCGTTCAAAGAATATTGGCTGAATATGAGGTTCCGATAGACGACGTGATTGAACGGGCAAATGTTACCGGCGGCGACACGCTTACGGTCAATGATGCTACCGAGATCCAAAAATATTTGGCAGAGTACGACAATCCCTATTCAGTCGGAAAAAGTATCTTTGCGGGGATCACAGAGGGCACGCCGCTTATAGTTGCGGAGAAAGTCGCTGCACAGCCCGGCGACACAAGCGTTGCGGTAAGGGTTTCGGTTAAAGATAACCCCGGAATAACATCGCTTTCATTCGACGTCGGTTATGACACAAGCGCTTTGACGCTCACAAATTTTGCTTACAATGAATCGATTACCGGCAGCTCTTCAACCGCCCCTTTCAACCCCAACACTCAGCCTGTGCGTCTTTCGATGGTAAACGGTTCGGAAAATATTGAGGGCGACTGGTTATTCGCCACGCTGTATTTTGACGTAAAAGCTTCGTCAAACGGCAATTATCCTATATCGCTGGCATATGAAGAGGATGACATCTATAATATTGACGACAAAAACGTCGCGTTTGAGTTGATACCGGGCGAAATCTCCGTTAAGGGCAGCTCATCCGCTACAGAAGCCGTAACCGGAGCGGCGGTACATATCGTCACGTTCAAAGACAGCAACGGCGGCGTGATATTAACACAGACCGTTGATCAGGGGCAGGCTCCCTGCTATCCCGTTGCACCCGAGCTTGACGGATACGTGTTCAGGGGATGGGACAAGGTGGTCGGCGCCGTAACCGAGGATGTTGTTATCACAGCCATATATGATAAGGCTTCGGGCACGGCAAGCGCTCCCTCCAAAATAAGCGAGCTTCAGAATGACGCCGGTTATATCACCGGGCGCGAGGACTACTGCTTCAGCCTGCCGCCTGTGATTTATACGGGACTTAACGGCGAAACACGGATATATCCGCAAAACATTTTCACTCCTAATTACATGATGTACTGGGGACAATACACGAACGCGACAACCATACGCGAGCATGGCGACTATGTTTCGCTGGTCGGTACCTCTGTTGCATCAAAAAACATCAAATACAGAACCTATGACAAGAGCTACAGGATGATCGAAAGCGGCACAACAAGGGTGGTCATCAACTCTGAACCGCCCGAATCACAGACCATGCTGCTTTTGGGCGACAGCTTTATTTCGCAGAATTACATCGGACCCGATCTGAGAGCGCTCTTTGCCGCCGACGGTAACACTCTTACCCTGATAGGCACCAAAAGTACTTCTCCGAAACTCCATGAGGGATATGCAGGCTGGAAATATACCGATTTTACAAATCCGATAAAAGCTTCTTCAAATGCCTTTTGGAACAGCAGCACCGGGAAGTTTGATTTTTCACACTACATGACCGCAAACGGCTACAGCAATCTCAACAGCGTGTATATTCAGCTGGGAACGAACGACGCCTCGGCGTCGTATATCCAAGACGACTTTGCCGACACGACAGCCGCGGCTCGTGAGATCGTTTCGAGTATTCTCGATTATGATCCAAATATTAAAATATATCTCGGTCTGACCGTTATGCCCACGCTTATTTCGACGAATTTCGCGGCAAAATATAACGGCGTCGGCGTTCCGTGGATAATGCGCTACAACATGCAGCGGCTGAACGCGGCGATCATCGCGGAGTTTTCATCGGACAGCGCGGTTAAAATCGTAGCGACCAATTGTATTTTAGACAGCAGCACCGACATCGCAGACAACGTTCACCCGAACGAGGGCGGCTACCAAAAAATAGCGCAGCAGCTATATTATACCATGATGAATTAAATGTGAATAAGCACGGCTGTCACGCGGGTAATCGTGTGACAGCCGTGTTTTCTTTATGCTGTTTTACGGAAGCTTCTTTGAACCGCCGGCCTTGTTGCACGGCATGGGGCAGCCCTGACAACCGCAGGAGCAGCCTTTGCCCTTCCTTTTGCTTTTGATGATAACCGCGACTGCCGCTGCAACGGCGGCGGCGATCAAAACCGCGATTATTATTTCAATAGGATTCATCGCTACACCCCCAAAAGCATGAACAAGGCGTGAGCGGCAAGGGTGACTACCCAAGCCACGGCGCATTGCCACACGACAAGCGCAGCTGCCCATTTTGAGCCCAGCTCGCGCCTGACGGACGCTATTGCCGCAACGCACGGCGTGTATAGCAGACTGAACACTAACACGCTCGCCGCCGTAAGCGACGTCATTATTGCTGTGACCGAGCTGCCGTACAGTATTTCAAGCGAGGACACCACACTCTCCTTGGCGATAACTCCGCTGATAAGCGAGGTGACTATGCGCCAGTCGCCCATTCCCAGCGGAGCGAACACGGGCGCGATAAAGCCTGCTATAGCCGCAAGCATACTGTCCTGCGCGTTGCTTACCATGTTGAAGCGGAAGTCGAAGTTGCGCAAAAACCAAACCACTATTGTAGATATAAAGATGACCGTGAACGCGCGCTGCAAAAAGTCCTTTGCCTTGTCCCACAGCAGACGCAGAACGTTTGCGGGACCCGGCAGGCGGTAGTTGGGAAGCTCCATTACAAAGGGCACCGCCTCGCCCCTGAACAGGGTCTTTTTGTAAAACAGGGCTATCAGTATGCCTGCAATTATACCGAAAACATACAGCCCCGTCATAATAAGCCATTGATAATCGCTGAAAAAGGCATTTACAAAAAACGCGTATATCGGCAGCTTGGCGGTGCAGCTCATAAACGGCGTGAGCAGAATGGTCATTTTTCTGTCGCGCGCGCTGGGCAGGGTTCGGGTCGCCATTACGGCGGGAACCGTGCAGCCGAAGCCTATGAGCATGGGCACGATACTCCGTCCCGAAAGACCTATCTTGCGCAGCAGCTTGTCCATAAAGAACGCCACACGCGCCAGATAGCCGCTGTCCTCTAAAATTGAGAGGAAGAAAAACAGCGTGACTATTATCGGCAAAAAGGTGAGTACGCTGCCGACGCCGGTCATAATGCCGTCGGTGACAAGCCCCGTGGTGACGGCGTTGACATTTGCCGCCTCGAGCCCCTGCCGCACCATGCCGGTGAGCGAGTCTATCCCCTGCTCCATAAGAGCCTGAAGGGTGCCGCCTATGACCGAAAATGTGAGCCAGAAAATCGCCGCCATTATCAGAATGAACATCGGAATAGCGGTAAATTTTCCCGTGAGTATGCGGTCGAGCCTTTCGCTGCGTGCGTGCTCGCGGCTCTCGGCAGGCTTTACCACCGTGCGCCTGCAAATGCGCTCTATAAACGAAAAGCGCATGTCGGCAATGGCGGCGTTGGCGTCGAGCCCGCACTCCTTTTCCATTTGGCGAACGATGTGCGACAGCAGCTCCTTTTCGCCGTCGTCAAGCCCCAGCCGCTCCATTACCAGACTGTCGCCCTCCACAAGCTTTGAGGCTGCAAAGCGGACGGGTATCTGCGCCGCCCGCGCCTTGTCCTCAATAAGATGAACCACCGCGTGAAGGCAGCGGTGAACCGCTCCGTTGTGGTCGTCGGCGCTGCAAAAGTCCTGCCGGGTGGGCTTTTCTCGGTAATGGGCGATGTGTATGGCGTGCTTTACAAGCTCGTCAACGCCCTGGTTTTTTGCCGCCGAAACGGGCACGACGGGCACGCCCAAAAGCGCCTCGAGCGTGTTGATGTCTATGGAGCCGCCGTTTGCCGTGACCTCGTCCATTATGTTGAGAGCCACAACCATGGGAACGTCCATTTCAAGCAGCTGCATAGTCAAATACAGGTTGCGCTCAATGTTTGTCGCGTCCAGAATGTTGATTATCGCCGTGGGCTTTTCTTCGAGGACAAAATTGCGTGAAACTATCTCCTCGCTGCTGTAGGGCGACATTGAGTAAATTCCGGGCAGATCGGTAACAAGCGTGTTGGGGTGACCCTTTATCGCGCCGTCCTTGCGATCGACCGTAACGCCGGGAAAGTTTCCCACATGCTGATTGGAGCCCGTGAGCTGGTTGAACAGCGTGGTTTTGCCGCTGTTCTGGTTGCCCACAAGCGCATAGGTGAGCACAGCGTCGTCGGGCAGGGGATTGCCGCTGCCCTTGGGGTGGAACCTGCCCTCCTCACCCAGACCGGGGTGCTTGGGCGGCGTTTTCTTTTTTTCGGCGCTTTTCTTTGCCGCCACGGCGCTTTTCCGCGTGACGGAAGAAACGTCGATCTTTTCGGCGTCGGCAAGGCGCAGCGTCAGCTCGTAGCCGTGCAGCCTGAGCTGAACGGGATCGCCCATGGGCGCAAACTTCACCACCGTGACCTCTGCGCCCGGAATTACGCCCATATCCAAAAAATGCTGTCTGAGGCTGCCCTCTCCGCCGACTCTTTCGATGACCGCGGATTCTCCTGCCTTTAATTCTCGTAAATTCATATCATCTGCTGTCCTTAAGTATCTTGTCGGCGGCGAGCATTATGCCCAGCTTTCCGCCGTGAAAGTTTATTCCGCCCTGCATCCACACCGCATACGGCTCGCGCAGCGGCGCGTCGGCGGACAGTTCTATCGAGCTGCCCAATGTGAATGCTCCCGCCGCCATGATAACCTTGCTCTCGTAGCCGGGCATGTCGGACGGCACGGGCTGAACAAAGCTGTCAACCGCCGAGCCCGACTGTATTCCTCCGCAGAAGCTTACAAGCCTTTGCTCGTTGCCCAGCATGATAAGCTGGATTATGTCGCCGCGCGGGTCGTTGTACCCGGGCGCGGTGTCGTAGCCGAGCAGCTCAAACAGAGCAGAGGCGAAAACCGCGGTCTTGAGTGCCTCGCCCGTTACATGCGGCGCGTGGTATGCGCCCATGAACATCTCGCGCATTACGCCGAGGGTGGCGCCGATCTCCTTGCCCGTGCCGGGCGTGGTCAGGCGGTAGGCGCACATCTCGACCAAATCTGCCCTGCCTGCAATGTAGCCGCCCGTGGGCGATATGCCGCCGCCGGGGTTTTTAATGAGCGAGCCAGCCATGAGGTCAACGCCTATGGTCAGCGGCTCGACCTTCTCGGTAAATTCGCCGTAGCAGTTGTCGAGCATTATTATCGAACCGGGCGACTGCTTTTTTGAGATGTCGCAGATTTTTTTGATTTCGCGCCAAGTGAGCGACGGTCTGAGGCTGTAGCCGCGCGACCGCTGGATATATACCATCTTCGGCTTTTTTTCGGCTATGTCCGCGGCTATGGCGGCGTAGTCGGGCGTTCCGTCGGGAAGCAGTTCTGTCATATCGAACGTTATGCCAAAGTCCTTAAGCGAACCGGGATAGTCGCCCTCTATGCCTATTGCGGAGCGTATGGTGTCGTAAGGCATCCCCGTAACGCTGAGCATGACGTCGCCCGGACGCAAAACACCGAACAGCGCCACCGTAAGCGCATGGGTTCCGCTTACAAAATTGTGCCGCACAAGCGCGTCCTCCGCGTCAAAGGCAAAGGCATACACCCTGTCGAGCGCGTCGCGGCCGAAGTCGTCGTAGCCGTAGCCCGTTGAGCCGCTGAAATAGCTTTCGCGCACGCCCGCGTTCTGAAACGCCTTTATCATTTTGATTTGATTGTATTCCTGAATCTCGTCGATCTCCGCAAGCCTGTCGGCGCACAGCGCCATGGCTTTTTCGGATGCCTCGATTATCGAAGCGTCTATGTCAAAAAAGTTCAATTATATCATATCCTAATATCTGTATTCGCGCCATGTGCCGCAGTTTTCAAAGCCGGGCTTTTCATAAAAGGCGGCGTTGGCGTTCATTGCCCTGTGCAAAAACACGGTTTTGCCCTCGGCAACAAGCTCGTTTGTAAGGCTGCGCACAAGCGCCGAGCCAAAGCCTCTTCTGCGGTATTCGGGGTGACACGCCACCGCGCCCAGCACCGCTCCGCCGTCGCTTTCGGCAACGGTCATTGCAACGGCGGCAAGGGCGTCTCCGTCGTTAAGCCCCCTGAGCCGCATAGTGCCGTGGCGCAGCTTGTGGTTTACATCTACATAAAAGTCGTCAAACCCGGGCGGAACAAACCCCTCGTCCGCACATTTAACAATAAGGTCGTAAGCCGCGCGTATTTCGGGCTGAACGGGCTTTGCGCCGATGTCCGCCTCTTCAACGGGCGAGGTGCGTTTCATCACCTGTCCCTCGGTCACGGAAGCACCCGAGAGCACGAGCGGATAATCTCCGCTGCACAGCACGCCCGACGCGCCCGCCACGCGCATAAACGAGGATATTTCGCCCAAGTCGCTGTTGCCTGTGAGAAACAGTATGAAGTTTGACCCGTTTCGGGCAACCGCGCCGCTCGGCTCTATGTTGTCGTCAAATATCATCCAGTAATCCACAAAGGCGAGCGACGGCATATAGCTTCGGTACAGCGATATTATCCTGCATGCAAACGGGTCGCAGTCCGCGATCTGCATCACCTGACGCTCATAGTCGGGCAGCTCATTCGCCGAAATTATCATTAAGACATCCTCCCGCGATTTTCTCTGCCACCGCGCGCGCAAGTGTAAGAATGCTTTCGCAGTCGGACTTGTCAGCCGTGCAGGCAGGCGCGTGCAGATAGCGGCAGGCGAGCGACAGCGCCAAAACGCGCACGCCTCCGCGGCTCTGATGGATGGCGCCGGCGTCGTTTCCGCCTGCCACAGCGCGCTTGTGCTGCGCGGACACACCGAGATCCTCGGCAGTTTTGAACGCCAGAGCCGTCATCTCTTTATCGTATATGGTGCGCCTGTCCATGACCGAAACGACCGCACCGCCGCCGAGAGTGCAGACCTGTTTGCACGGGTCGATCTCGGGAATATCGGCGGCTGTTGTGGTTTCGAGAATAAGCGCAAAGTCGGGATCGAGCGAATAAGCCGCTGCGGCAGAGCCGCGCAGACCTATCTCCTCCTGAGTTACAAAGGCAAAGTCCATATCATACGGCAGGTCGCTTTTTATCATATTTATCATAACAAGGCAGCCGAAGCGGTCGTCTATCGCCTTGCCGCTTATCGCGGTTTCGGTCTCGATAAACTCCGAATCAAAGCAGACGCTGTCGCCCAACCTTACATGCTCCGCAGCCTGCTCGCGGCTGTCGGCGCCTATGTCTATGTACATGTCGTGATACTCGGGCACGGCGGATTTTTCGTCGCCCCTGCACAGATGTATCGGCTTTACGCCCACAACACCGCACACGGCGTTTTTGCCTACTCTGACCTGCTTACCCAAAAGCACGCGTCGGTCTATTCCGCCCACCTCGTCAAACCTCAAATATCCGTCGGCGGTGATATCGGTGACCATAAGCCCTACCTCGTCCATGTGGGCGCTGAGCATGAGCCGAGCCCTTGCCGGCTGCCTGCCCTTTTTGTGCACCAAAAGATTGCCCGGATTATCGACGCGTATTTCGTCGGCAAAATCCTTTATCTCTTCAACAATAAGCCTGCGCACAGCTCCCTCGTCGCCCGAGATACCGTCGGCGGCGCACAGCCTTTTAAGCAGACCGAAATCAACCATTTTGCACACCTCCGCTGTTGATGTAGGCGGCGATGAGCCGCGCGGTGTTCTCCACGTCGCAAAGCGAGATGACCTCTACGGGCGTGTGCATGTATCTTTGCGGAACAGACACAAGCGCGGTTTTTACTCCGCCGCGCGTAACGGCTATGTGGTCGCCGTTGGTGCCGGTTCGTCCGGATATTGGCTCGAGCTGATACGGAATATCGCTTTTTTCAGCCAAGTCGGTCAGCGCGTCGGTCATGCCGCGGTCAAGCACGGGAGAAATGCATATCATGGGACCCTTTGCAAGCCCGATGCCGCCGTACTGACCCGAAACGTCAGGCTGGGCGGCAAAGCTCACATCGACGCACACAGCCTCGTCCGCGCAGACGCGGAAGGCTCCCGTTTTTGCGCCCGCGCCGCAGGTTTCCTCCTGAGAGCTTAACAGGATGACAACGCGGTAATCTGTGGTATCAATAAGCTGCGCCGCGCGGATAAGCGCCGCCACGCCGCAGCGGTTGTCGAGCGCGGGCGCGGTTATTTTGTCGCCCAAAAGCTCGCGCGGCTGAGTGCAGAAGGTCAGCCTGTCGCCGATTGAAACGCGTTTTTTTACCTCGTCCGGCGACATGCCGAAGTCAAGCCACACCTTGTTCATCGGCGCAGCCTTGTCGCCGCCGTCGCTCAGGTGAGGCGGCAGACAGCACACAGTTCCCGTAAAGCCGTTTTTGCCTGAAAGACGCGCGTCGTGCAGGGTGCGCTCGTCAACGCCGCCCACGCCATCTATCTTTGCAAAGCCGCGCTCGTCTATGTCTGTGACGATAACGCCTATGCGGTCGAGGTGCGCGTCGAGGAGTATTGTTTTTTCGGCGTTTTCGTTGCCCAAAACCGCCGTTACCGTGCCGTCGGGAGCGACAGATACCTCGGCATACGGATCGAGGTACCGTCTTACGGCTTCGTGAACCTCTTCCTCGCCGCCCGATACTCCGCCGGCGCGGCACAGGTCGAATATCATGTTTTTAAGTTTTGAATGATCCATTTTATTTAAGACCATTTACAATCGACTTGAAATGGTTTCCTCTTTCTTCAAAATTACGGTAAAGCCCGAAGCTCGCGCTGGCGGGCGAAAGCGAAACTATGTCGCCCCTTTGGGCGTGCTCCCTTGCCGCCGCCACGGCTTCCTCCATATTGCTCACATTTATGATGGTGATGGAGTCGGGGTCAAAGTTGTCGGCGCCGCGCACCGCCGCCTCAATCTTGGGAGCGGTGTCGCCCAGAAGGATAAGCGTCTTGACCTTGTTGTTTATTACGGGTCCGAGCGGCTCATACGGGATGTGCTTGTCGTAGCCGCCCGCTATGATGATGATTTTTTTGTCGTACAGCGAAAGCGTTCCCAGCGCGGTTCGCGTGGGACTTGAGGCTATGGAGTCGTTGTAATACTCCACGCCGTCAACCACGCGCACAAGCTCGGCGCGGTGGGCGACGCCGCCGAAGGACTTTGCAACAGCGATTATTTCGGGAACATCTACTATCCCCCACACCGCGGAAATCGCCGCAAGGTAGTTTTCAACGTTGTGCATACCGGGGATCTTTATGTCGCGGTAATCCATTATCGGCGTCACCTCGCCGAATCGGCTGTAGCAAACGGTATAGCCGTCAAGGAAAGCTCCGTTAAAGGGCTTTTCCTTTACGCTGAACTTTGCGAGCTCTCCGCGCACATCGGCGGAAAAGCCGTTTGTTATATCGTTGTCAAGGTTGAGCACAGCCTTTGAGAACGCGCTTTGGTGAAGCACGATGTTCTTTTTGGCTTCTATGTACTCCTGCATGTCCTTGTGTATGTCAAGGTGATTGGGAGCAAGGTTGGTTACAACGGCGATGTCGGGGCTTTTGCGCATTGAAATGAGCTGAAAGCTTGACAGCTCGACCACAGCCCAGTCGCCGGGGCTTACGCTCTCGATCTCGGGAAGCAGCGGCTTGCCTATGTTTCCGCCCAAGTGAACGGTTTTGCCTGCCGCCTTGAGCAGCTCCGAGATTATGGTGGTGGTGGTGGTTTTGCCGTCGGAGCCCGTAACGGCTATGACATTGCAGGGGCACAGGTCGAAGAAAACCTCCATCTCAGAGGTGAGCACCGCGCCGTTTTCGCGCAGGCGCACAAGCTCCTCCTTGTAAAACGGAGTGCCCGGGCTGCGGAACACGATGTCGGCGTCGATGTTTTTAAGGTAATCCTCGCCCAGCACAAGCTCTGCGCCGTACTCCTTTGCCTTTACGCCGTTTTCGCCCAATGCGTCAAAATCCTTGCGGTCGCAGGCTATCACCCTTGCGCCCTTGTCGGCAAACTGCTTTATCAGCGGAAGATTGCTGGTGCCTATGCCGATAAAGCAAACTGTTTTTTCTTTTACAGAATCAAAAAAAGCCTTAGCAGTAGTGTTCATAACAGATACCTCTTTAATAAAAAAACTCATACACAGCTATTATACTAATTAAAAGCGGAAATTTCAACCGTATTGCAATATAAAATAAGAAATGTTATAATCAGGGCGGAAAAGAGTGATAATATGCTTGCTGATTTTATTATTGCGGACAAAAACGGCAAAACTCCCATGTACCGCCAGATATATCTTTCGGTGCGCCGAGCCATAGAAAACGGCAGTCTTAAAAAGGACGTAAAGCTGCCCTCGGTTCGCAGGCTGAGCGCAGAGCTCGGCATTTCCAAAACCACCGTGACCAACGCCTATGACCAGCTTTCGGTTGAGGGCTACATTCTTAACCGCCCCAAAAGCGGCTACTATGTGGCGGCTCAGTTTGAAAACGCGCCCAAGGCGGCAAACGAAAGCTCCGGTGCAAAAAGCCGCAGCCGGTTTTTTGAGTACGATTTCAGCGGAAAAAGCATAGACGACAAGGTGATAGACCTTGCCGAGTGGAAAAAGTGCATTAAGGATGTTGTAAACCGAAACTATATGCTCACCTCTTACGGCGACGTTCAGGGCGAGGAAGCGCTGCGCTCCGCCCTGCAAAAATACGCTCTGGGCACACGCAGCGTAAACGCGCGCGCCGACAACATCGTGGTGGGCGCAGGCACTCAGTCGGTGCTGTACATGCTGTGCTCGCTGTTCGGCTTCGGAAAACGCGTTGCCCTGGAAAAAGGCAGCTTTTTGCAGTCGGAGTACATCTTTAAAAGCTTCGGCTACACTGTGCTGTATTTTGACTGCGACCGCCACGGCGTTACCGCGGAATCGCTTGAACGCCTCAAGCCCGATTTGGTGCTGATAAACCCCAACTTTACGGGAACTCGCGGCGAGGTGATGCCCGTTACCAGACGGCTTGAGATAATTGAGTGGGTAAAAAGGAGCGGCGCGCTTATAATTGAGGACGATTACAACGGCGAGCTTCGCTACAGCACCCATCCCATCCCCTGCGTTCAGCATTACGACACCGAAAACACCGTGTATCTCGGCTCTTTTTCAAAGGTGCTGCTGCCGTCGGTTAGGCTGGGCTACACCGTGCTGCCCGAAAGCCTTTTGCGCCGCTACAACAAGGTGAAGCGGCTTATAAACCAAAGCGCGTCCAAAACCGAGCAGTCGGCGCTTGCCATGTACATAGAAAACAGAAAAATAGACGCCCACCTGCGCCGCGCAAGGCGGATTTACCTTGAAAAAAGCAAGGTGCTGCTCGCCTGCGCAAGGGAGGCTTTTCCCGACGCACGGTTCACCTTTAACGAAACCGCGCTCTATCTTGCAGTTCACCTGCCGTATGAGCCCGACCCCCAAAAGCTTGAAAAAGCGCTTGCCGAACGCTCGCTGAGGCTCATGCCCTACAGCGGCGGCAAAAACAGCCTTGCCCTGAGCTTTTCGGGAATAGCACAGGAAAAGATAGCCGCCGGAACAGAGCTTGTAAGGCAGGCGGCAGAGGAAGCTGCCGAAAAAAACTGAAATAACAAACCGCGCCTGAGTTTAACCGGGCGCGGTCGTTTTATCAGTATGCAAATTCTGCGTTTTTCAGGGTGTAATAGGTCGTGCCGTCCTCTTCATAGGAGCTGAACTCGCCGCCAACCGTCACGGGCGCGGCGACCTTGGGAAAGCCGTCGGGATAGCTCAGCTCTTCGGCGGGCTCAAACTCTATTCCGCGCTTGCAGCAGGCCGCAGCGTCGGCTATCATGCAGGTGTAGTAGTATTTTCCCGTGTTGACGTCGGTGAACACATCGAAGGTGCCCTCTATTTTAACGGTCTTGCCCTTGTATTTACCGGCGTTCACCACCATGTCGTTTATCTGCGCGTATATCATGTTGGCGTCCATGCCGGTGACGTCGATCTCTGCGTCGTAATCAAGCTTTGGAAAGGTGAGCTCTCCGCTTGAGGCCTGTGAGCCTTGGGAAAAGTAATCGTTCTCGGACTCATTTGCGTTTGACGCAAAGGTGGGCGCCTGAACGCTCGCCAGCACGTCGTCATAGGTCTGCGGACTGCCGCTTTTGTTTGCCGGCTGCTTTGTGCCCGACGCCGAGCATCCGGCTGCCGTGAGCATTGCCGCTGCCAAAGCAGCACATATTATTGTTTTTTTCATCTTCCGAAGCCCCTCCTTATAAAACCGATAAGCGAAAACGCCGCAAAGGCGACTATATCCGCCACAACGATGGTGGAGCCCGTGGGGGTTCCGAACATTATCGAGGTCAACATTCCTATGAGCGCGCAGCTCACCGACAGACAAGCCGAGCATATCGTCACCGACTTAAAGCTTTTGAACACGCGCATTGCCGACAGCGCCGGAAAGATGACCAGAGCCGAAATGAGCAGCGAGCCCACAAGGTTCATGGCAAGCACGATGATAACCGCTATTATTACGGCGATGAGCAGATTGTAAAGCCCTGCGCGGGTGCCCGTGGCGCGTGCAAAATCCTCGTCAAAGGTGACGGAAAATATCTTGTTGTAAAAAAAGATGAAGAACAGCACCACCACTACCGACAGCACCACCGTGACCCACATATCAAACTCGCTGAGGGTTATCAGCGACATGGAGCCGAACAGCGTGGTGCATACGTCGCCCGTTAAGTTGCCCGAGGCAGGAAACAGCTTCATCAGCATGTAGCCCACCGCAAGAGCGCCCACCGAGATCATCGCCACGGCTGCGTCGCCCTTTATCTTTGCGTTTTTTCCCGTGCGCAAAAGCAAGACGGCGCTTATTACCGTTACGGGCATAACGACGAGCATGTTGTTTGTTATGTTCATCACCGTGGCTATGGCAACGCCGCCGAACGCCACGTGAGATAGTCCGTCGCCGATAAACGAAAACCGCTTCAGCACCAGGGTAACGCCCAAAAGCGACGAGCAGAGCGCGATAAGCACCCCGACGATTATCGCGTGATATACAAAGGGCAGCTGAACATAGCTTATCAGCTTTTCAAACGCCTCCATCACCGCGCCCCCTTTACCGTGTATAATCCGCTTTGCAGATATTCTTCGCGCGTGCCGAAAAATATCTCTCCGCCGATGTGCAGGATGTGGTCGGCGTATCTGAGCGCCGCTTTCACATCATGCGAGATCATTATTATTGTAATTCCGCTTTTGTTAAGCTCGCTTATAAGGTCGTACATCTCCTCCGTAACCTTGGGGTCAAGCCCAGCCACGGGTTCGTCGAGCAGCAGCATTTTTTGCGTGGCGCACAGCGCCCTTGCCAAAAGCACGCGCTGCTGCTGACCGCCCGAAAGCTCGCGGTAACACCGCCTTGCAAGCTTATCTATGCCCATGCGCTTCATGTTTTCAAGGGCAAGTCTTTTTTCTTCTTTGGAATAAAACGGTCTTGCTCCGCAGCGTCCCTGAAAGCCCGAAACCACGATCTCGCGCACAGATGCGGGAAAATCCTTTTGAACCTGAGTCTGCTGGGGCAGATAGCCAATCTCGCGCTGAGTGAGCCCCTCGCCCGTTTCTATGCTTCCGCGCATGGGACTGTGCAGCCCCAAAATGGTCTTCATCAGGGTCGATTTGCCCGAGCCGTTTTCGCCGAGGATACACAGATAATCGCCGCTGCCCACGGAAAAGCTCAGGTCGCTCACTATCTCAACGCCCTCATAGCCGATTGATAAATTGTTACAGACAAGCTGTGCCATAATGCCTCCTTAACCGAGAGCCGTTTTTAGCGCCGTCAGGTTTTCTTCCATTGTTTTAAGGTAATCCGCGCCGTTCTGCGCGTCACTCGAGGTGACCGACTGCAGCGAGTCGAGCGCAACAATGCCGACTTCGCTTACTCCGGCTGTGTCGATGATGGTCTGCGCCAGCTTGTTGTCCGAGTTTTCTATAGTCATCACGCAGGGCAGCTCAAGCTCCTTAAGCTTGCCGGCGAGAAAGCTCACGGTCTCAAAGCTCGCCTCGGTCTCGGACGAGCAGCCTGCAAACGCAGCGTAATACTTAAGGCCGTAATCATCAGTCATGTATCTGAACGGAAAGCGGTCGCCGAAAAGCAGGGTCTTGTGCTTTGAGGAATCGCACACCGCCTTGTAATCCGCGTCGAGCTTTTCGAGCCTTTTAACATATTCGTCCGTGTTTTTGCGGTAGGCTTCGGCATTTGCAGCGTCCTTTTCCTGCAAAAGCTCCGAAATGCGACCGGTCAGCACCTCGGCGTTTCTAAGCGAGAGCCACACGTGCTCGTCCGCCTCGGGAGCCTCGTCCTCTGCCTCGCCGTCATCTTCCGCCTGCATACCCTCCGCAAGCTCCTCGTTTTTCACCGAATCGCCCAGCTCTTCAAGCAGGCTCACCACGGTCATGTCACCGTTAAGCGACTGCCTGAGCACGTCATCCGCCCATTTGTCGGACTCGCCGCCCACATACACAAACATGTCGCAGGAAGCAATGGTCACAATGTCGTCGGCTGTGGGCTGATAGCTGTGCATGTCGGCGCCGTTGCCTGCCAGCATGATAAGCTCAATGCCGTCAACGCCCGACGTTATGTTTTTGATCCAGTCGTACTGAGGAAATACAGTAGCGACTATTTTAAGCTTTTTGCCGTCCGCGCTTTTTGACGAACAGCCGGCAAATGCGGTGACAAGCAGCGCCGCCGCGAGTATTGCCGAAAGGAACCTTTTCACTTTTGTCACGGTTAACTCTCCTTACATTCCCTGCAAACTCCGTAAAGCACGGTGTTCGCCTTGTCTATGGTAAATTCGTCGCTCTGTGCCAGATTGTTTATCAGCATTTCGGCGCCGGGAAGGTTCATGTGATAGGTTCTTCCGCATTTTTCGCACGACAGGTGAAGCCTGTCTTTGCAATGCGCCTCGTCTGCGTATTGATAAACCGCCTCGCGGCTTCCGCTCTGCCCAACGCGCCTGAGCCTGCCGTCCTTTTCAAGCTCGGACAAATTGCGATATACCGCGCTTATGCTCACGCCCTCGCCGCTCAGCGCCTGTTCTATCTGACGCGCCGTAAGCTTTTCGTCGGCGTGCCGCGAAAGGTATTCAAGCAGGAGCTTTCTCTGCTTTGTCATGTACTTTGGCAAAAGAGCACCTCCAATTTGCGATTGATTCGCAAATCATTATAACAGAGATAGTGCGGTCTGTCAACAGATTTGCGAATATTTCGCAAATTCGGCAAGCAGCAAAAGCACAGGCTGTTCGGAGGCGTTTTTATTCCCTAAAAGAAATATAACCGGCATTCGGACGCACCTTGCCAAACCTGTCGATTTCTCTTGATTTTCGGCGTAAAAAGATATATAATAGGGTATCAAAAAAACAGGAGGAATCAGGATGCAAGGAAATGTAAGACCCGAAACAATGGAGAGGATAACAACTCCCGAGCTTGCCAACGCGTTTATTGACGAGCAGGTAAAGGAGCTCAGAGAGCAGATCGGCGACAAAAAGGTGCTTCTTGCGCTGTCGGGCGGCGTTGACAGCTCGGTGGTTGCCGCGCTGCTGATAAAGGCTGTGGGGCAGCAGCTTGTGTGCGTGCACGTTAACCACGGCCTGCTCAGAAAGGGCGAGCCCGAGCAGGTGGTTGAGGTGTTCCGCAATCAGATGAACGCAAATCTTGTTTATGTTGATGCGGTTGACCGCTTCCTCGACAAGCTGGCAGGCGTTGCCGAGCCCGAGAAAAAGAGAAAGATAATCGGCGCGGAATTTATCCGCGTGTTTGAGGAAGAAGCGAGAAAGCAGGAGGGCATCGACTTTCTTGCACAGGGAACCATTTATCCCGACATTCTCGAGAGCGACGGCGTAAAGGCTCACCACAATGTGGGCGGACTTCCCGAGGATTTGCAGTTTGAGCTTGTTGAGCCGGTAAAGCTGCTGTTCAAGGACGAGGTAAGAGTAGTGGGCAAGGCATTGGGACTTCCCGACAACATGGTGTTCCGTCAGCCCTTCCCCGGTCCCGGACTTGGCGTTCGCTGCCTGGGCGCTATCACCCGCGACAGACTTGAAGCTGTAAGAGAAAGCGACGCCATTCTGCGCGAGGAGTTTGCAAAGAACGGCCTTGAGGGCAAGGTATGGCAGTACTTTACCGCCGTGCCCGACTTTAAATCCGTGGGCGTAAAGGACGGCAAGCGCACCTTCGCTTATCCCGTGATAATCCGCGCCGTGAACACCACCGACGCCATGACCGCCACCGTAGAAAACGTTCCCTTTGAGCTGCTGCAGCACATCACCAAGCGCATAACCTCAGAGGTAGAAAACGTGAACAGAGTGCTCTACGACCTGACCCCAAAGCCCTGCGCAACGATTGAGTGGGAGTGATCTCCAAATCGTTAAAAAGCGCATAAACAAGCGGTTTTTAGCTTGCCGTTGTCCTCATTGGCAACAGAATGGCAACATTATTTGAATTATTGCATAAGAAAAGAGCTGTCAGATTTTCCGTAAGTCTGATAGCTCTTATTCTTTCGGTCAGTAAAACATCTTTCCGAAAAAGAAGGTGTTACCGAACAGCTTAAAGCGGAAAACCAAATGCTGTGGGGCGCGGGTCTCCGGTGGAGACCTCTGCCGCAGGCAGAAGCGCCGACCGAGCCGACAGGCGAGACAGCGTATGAACAATATCCGCAACCGTGCAGCGGAGATTGTAAATGCAGAGTTGATTTATGTATAATAAAATCGAGCGAAGGTGAATTATTCATCTTAGCTCGATTATTTTTTTATTCGCTCATAATTTGTTTTAGCGGTATTTTTTTCATTGATTGACCATAAGCAAACATAACGCCTTCATATACAACGATAAAAACAGCAAGCGTTATAAAGAACATCAGAAAATCAAACTCATATTCGGGAATACCCTCG
>CADBWP010000032.1 GCA_902798365.1 uncultured Ruminococcus sp. | reverse complement strand
TTTTTCGGTAATTAAATTATACAACGAAAGCACTGACCGGGCAACCCTTTTCGGGCTACCCGGTCTTTTACTTTGTTGGAGCTTAATGCGACAGCCCCAATTATTTTAGAAAAATAGGATTGGTGCAGGCACCAATCCCGCAAAAGAAAAATCTTATGTGCTATGCTTCTATTATACACTGCTTTGAGCTGTACCAATAATACTCGGTACAGCTCGATCTCTTATTCATCTACCGATACATCAGATTCATCGGCGTCAGCGTTATAATAAGCGTTCATAGCCATCTCCATGGCGCGTTCTTTTACCCTTTGTTCGAGTTCATGCTCCGCCTTACGCTTCTTATACTTACGGACACCGAAATAGATACCGGTACCAACCGCAATGACGCCGATAGAAACAAGAATTATTGCGGCTGTCGTTTTACGGTTTTTGCTGAGTCGCATCGCCTCTTCAAGAGCAGCCATCTTCTCCTTCGCTTTTCTCGGCAGCTCAGCTTCATTTGCTTTTTGTGCGGCTATCTTGACAGCTTTAACTGCTGCTCGGTGCTCTTTCAGACATGTTAACGCTTCTTGGATAAGATCTATATTTATCTTCTGATGGAGCCAATCGATAATAGACTCATCGTAGGAGATGGTATCCCATGCGCGAGCAGCATAGCCGCCGTAACCATTATCAAAATAGTTATAGCGGCCGAATTGTTTACCCAGTTCAGTCAGTGCATAGTTTCCGGGCTCACCCTCAAGGATACCAAGCCCACACAGTACAGCATTCATCTCCTGTCCGTTTAGACCGAAATGCTTACCGATTCGTGTTGCTGAAAGGTTCAAATACGTCACTCCTTTCATAAAATGCTTTTGGTTTATGCAATTAGCGGCAGCGGTACATTGTTAAAATGAATTGCAATGTGTTCCTGCAGGAAATCCTGCGGCAGCAAAGTGTGATAGCTTCCCGATAAAGCCAGTTCTTCGAGCTCTATCTTAAGTTGGTCGAAGAAGATATCAAAGAGATCCTTCTTTTTCTTCTCATCAAACCCATCCATCGCTTTCAGCTTCTCCCGGATAGCGAGAAGTTTACTTTCCTCTTTTTCTTTCTCAGATTCGATATAATCTCTGATGGTTTCACCGCATTCCGGATTCTCCAGATATACTTCAGCTTCACGGATGCCGTTAAGGCACTTTTCCTCCTGATCGTGAAGATCTTGAATGGAAATAAGATAGTATTTTTGAATCCACTCTTGAGCATAATGGAAAGCGTTATTAGAATTGATCTTATTCCACTCAGTCTGACCAAGCTGTTGCGTCATGACGCTCATCAGTTGACCGAGATAGATTTGATTGTGGCTTTTGCAATATTGAGTAATGATTGCCTTCCTCCACTCAGCAACCAGATTCCCTTTATCCTCATCATCCAACGCTGCTGCAGCATCAATAAACTCGGTGATTTTTGCAACAAGGGAATCGCGAATCTTTATGATAAGATTAGTATTTACATACCGATAATCATCTTCGCTTGTCAATGCTCTGCGTCCGACAGCTGTTTCAAAGTTAAGGCGTTCCAGCTGAGCGAAGAAACCGTTCCGCTCGTCGCAGTTATGCGTCTTATAAATCCTCAGCGCTTTAACCCGCTCAGCTAACACTTTGATATCTTTGGCAGCTTGGCGCACATTTCCGGCGGTATTCTGATTGTGGAAGTTCGCTTTCTCGACGATGTTCTTTAGATTTCCCAAGACGAACCCGGCGTCACACACCAGCCTGTAGAGATCATTCAAGCTAACCTCAAAAGCTTCTTTCTCGGTAAAAACAGGATAAGTATCCGGAGAATAGTTGCAGAACAGGAACAGCTTTTCATCGATTCTCTGCTGAACATCAGCGTTTACGGAATTTGCATACTCAGTGGTCAGGATTGGGGTGATGATAGATAATTCACTCAACAAAATCCCCCCTATACTCTCTGCCCTTCTCTGTGTAGAGCGACATTCCCATAAAGCCAATGCCTATCTCTAAACCGGATACTCTGATGCCGCGTTCGAGATCTCTTTCGCTTACGCAAATATTGGCGGCGTTAAAATGTATACCGTCAGTCAAGTTCGTACCGTGGAGCTTGATCCTTCCGATATGTTGTTTTCGCGGATTGATATATGATATATCACCGCTGAACTTTCGCGTAACACCATTCTCATCGCAAAGCATATAAGGCGTATAGATACGCGTGTCAGATGTAAAGCTGCTCTTTTCGAGCGTGCGAAGTATAGCGGCAGCCTTCATTAAGTCGTTGTTAACCTGCATCTCAGCGATAGCATAGAGCAATACGATAATTTTGCTCTTGAACTTATCGTTTGACGCATGAAACTTACTGTCATAGATACGACACAAGGTGAGAATATCTTTCCAGTTATCATGAGTCAGCTTAGTCAATTTACGATCCCGATATGCGCTGAGGGGGGTTCGGTTATAATACATCCATTTTGCTTTGATCAACAGAGCCAGCGCCTGCGGGTCGGTTTGGACCGCATCAAAATTATTCTTGTATCGAGACATGAAATCGTCGACTTTCTTACACGCGTCGATCTTACTCTCCAAATCATCGCTGTCATCGCTTGTATCTAACGCCTTACACTTTTGCAGCTCTTTATAACAAACAAAAGTGATACCGACAGGATTCTTGTTTTCCATCCAACTGTCATACAGACTGAAGTGATGCTGTTCGGTTGTCGGCAGTTCGCTAACTACAAGCTCTCCCTTATCCCTGCGGATGATTTCATCGATAGAAAAAACATGTCCGCTGACGCGTTGGTATATCTTTTGAATATTGTTTTCAAACTCATTATTGCCGTCCGAGCCGGAATTAACAATCTCCTCAGTATTGCATTCGGAGATGATCCTGAGAATCATCACAAGGTTGTTGAGGCGGTCTGTTTCGCCCCAAGAATCATACGTCTTGTCAAAGCACTTGAACAGCGCATTGTAGATATACGCATTGGTCGGAGCTTCCGGGATGATTCCATTCAAGCAGTCGTAAACCTCTTTGTAGTCCAGCCCGACATTGATATAGTTATCATCCGGAAGGATAGAGTTGCTTTCACAGTACTTCTTATACTCTTCTACATAACGCTGTATTTCCGTACTGATCAGCGCGTATTCAACTGTGATTCCGCGGTTATCCTCAAAAATGCGGCTGGACCTGTCGTAATACGCGTCACCTTTATGCCGTTCGATTTCGTCGCGAACTTCAGCGGCAATGTCGATTGCGTACTGAAGATCATCAATACCATCCTGTAAGTCGTTCAGAACAAGACTCCCCGATTCATAGTTGAGTCTTCGTTTATAATACTCACGCGTGAAAGTCAGATATGTCCAGACAAGGCTTGTAACGATCTCAAGATCCACGATCTGATCCCAGTATTCTACGATCTCACTCAGATCATCGACGATATCAGACATATGGTTCTTGAAATACTCGCGACTGTCTTCTACTTCAAGAGCAATATTTGAATTAGGTCCCATAAGTCTGAGATACTCCAAAATCATATCGCGGAGTTCTTTGTTTTCCATATTAAGCTTGTAGAAATCAAAAATGTCGCGCAGAATTTCAAATTCTCTTTCTCCGCCGGAATCTTTGTTTTTCAAAAATATCTCAGCTTCAAAAGGATTGCGGTAGGAGAAGCAATAGCCAAAGTCAGTACGGTGATAGTATAGAAGGGAGAGTTCAGATAATATATCAATGATCTTCCCTTGAACATCATAGGATATATCTCCCAATCGCAGGCTGTTCAGAACAATCTGATACGGAACCGGAATTCTTAACTTGCTGAACATAGCGATTGTGATAAACACTTCTTCTATATCTGTTTTCTCGGTTCCCTCGCTCCTATTTCTCTTTAGGAATTCTTCCTCGGTTATCTGACCGGATTTCAGGAGAGCTCTCTGAACAGGTGACAGGCTGTCAATATCCAGTTTCTCGTTCACACGAGTTTGACCAAGAAGACCGGAAATCTCTTGCGCTACCCACAAAACCACCTCGTCTTCTTCTCTTGATAAGCCGGCTTCGATACGCGGACGAATCAATTCAAACAAACGATAGAAGATGCAGTGGATGTTATCTTCCTGCTTATCTTCAAGCTCCTTTTTGAGCTGATTGAGCTCCGACTTGCTCAATCCCGAGAAGCGGTAGAAAGACGCCCAAAGCTGATCCTTCTCTGTTCTGTTGATCTTAGGATCTGAGTCTACACAATAGCATACGCTCCGTGCTGAAAACTCGGCGGTATCTTTATTCGCTTCCTTTTTGGTGCCTTTCGAACCGAATTTATAGTATTTGTCGTCAGATGTCTTCCTTTTGTAAGAGGAACAAAGCATGACAAATTTTCTGCCGTTGCTGCGCAGATAATTCATCACCTTAATGGCGGAGGACTCCCCCGATTTATATGTGGAACAGTCCCAGATAATAAGTGTGCGTTTGGCGCCATTGGTTTTTTCCTCAACTTTTTGAAGGAAGGAATCCAGGATATCATAGTCGGCGCTGCCTTCGGCGAACAACTCGCTGTCGCTGTTATTGATGTATACGACCGGATACTGCTTCTCTTCAAAGATACGATATGCCACAGCGCCTAAGACCATGCTTTTGCTGCTGCCGGAAGGACCCTGAAGCACTGCTATGTTTCTATCATATCCCTCGAGATGCCCTCTGAGCATCTGGGTGGTCAGCTTGTACAGCTGATCCTCATAATGACGCTTGACATAAAAACAATTGTCTGTCTGATAGCCGTACCACTGGGGACCTTCAACCGGCGTTTTGTCGAGGAATGAAAGATAACTGTTCTTAATCATTTCTTCGCCGACAGGTTTAAATCCCGATATCGTATTTGCGGTCAACAGCGTATATAAACCGCTCTGTCTTCCAAATTCTCTCTTGTTATATTGGATCTCTTTTCCGCCGCAGAAAAACACATCCTCAACAGCGTTTTCTTCGTTCGCTTCTTCCAGATAGTCGATATAATTGCGCAAAGTATCTGGCAGTGAAGCGGGTTCGATCAAGTGGCGCTTTCTGCCGCAAAAGTCCTTGAATACCTTTTCGTTATTATCAACACGGCAGCCCCAGAATTGGATAGAGCAATTAGGTGCGTTCGTAAGGGATTTCATCAAACTTTTGAAATTCAACTCTCCATCAGCTTGAGAATCATATCCCGCGACTACTAATTTATGAACGCTGTCCAGACACGATGATGCTTTTTGAAACATCGACTCAGCATAATCATCAGCACTGTAGATATCATCCTCAGCGATGTATTCCTCACCGTCGATGCCGAACAGTCTAACAATAGGAAGCAAGTTTTTCTCATCGATTTTAGTGGGTACATTAGCATCGCTGTGCGGAAGGATATCTATCAGTCGTATTTCTTCTCTTGCCCAAAGGTCACTGAACGCATCATCAGTTCTGCTTGTGATAACACCGCTCCAGCCAAGGTCTTTGAGCAAAAGCAGCTCATCGTTCGAAATGTTTTTTCCAACGTACAGCATTATTGGATACTTTTTGATATCCCGGTATAGCTTTTCAACATTCTTGTTTACCATGATTTTCGCCTCCTTACTTTAGATTATAACATAAGACAAAAGCGCGCTCAATAATTTTTTGCCGTTTTTTGATGAACGCTGTCCATTTTTATTATTCCTTGTTATCAACACCTTTCTTTCGCTGTTTCAATACTATTGTATCATAAAAATTTATGCAAAAAAAGAGATAGAATTATTTATTTTTTTACATATTATTATTTTATAAAATTCAATATATAAGCTATATTCTGTATAATTTTCTGATTTTTTTGTTATATAACTATTTACAAAATAATAAAATCTGATAGAATATTATCAGGAGTTGATAGAATGAATGATACTGTTTTTTATCAAAGACCCCAGTCTGTTACGATTCCTCTTTATGCATATGATATCATCTGCAATGATCTTGATCTTTTTAACGGCGATCATTTACGATTGAAATTGAACACGATATTAAACCTTATTGTGTTGAATCTCAGCGGAGAATCTCAAGCAGATTTCTTATATTACGGCAAAAATATCCATGGAGAGATCGAAAACGCAATTTCGATATGCCATAAAGAAATCTTAGGAGAAGCAAAAAAACTTATCTCTCCTGCTTCTTCAGGCGATAGAGGAAAAGCAGCTTACAAAGAACTTGATGCTTTTTCTTCCCGTAGTATCAGAGAACGAATAGAATTTGAGTACGAAAAACAATTCTATGCTATTCAGAACAAGCCGGTTCACGGCAAGACTATTCGGTTTACACTAACAAAAAAATCTGTCCGAAAGCTCTACTCGATAAGGGGAATCCCGATTGAGAAACTAATTGGGATCACTGATGAGCAAACGAATAATACCGAAAACGCTTTGTGCTATCATACTGTTGCAAAGTATCTGAGCAGGTTGTTTGAAGCTTATGCTGAGCTAAACGTCAGGGACAGAGAACATATCGTGTTTTCCAATTATTATCACCTGATAGAATCGGTCATCAAAAGCAGTCGAGAAAACAATGTATGTCTTTCGGCTGTAGTCAATGCAGGGAATGATTCAAAAATACTGATTATCAAGCCTTATAGAATATTGGAAGATATCTACACCGGATATAATTATCTTGTCGGTTATGCCCGTGACGCCCACTCTGAAGATGATTTCACCATAGGGAGCTTCAGAATATCCCGATTTATCAGTTTACAAGAGTATAAGGGTATCTCTCCGTTAAATCAGCAGGAAGTTGAGCGAATATTGAATAAACTGCAAGACGTATCTCCGGCGTTTATTCGCTCAAACGCTGTTGAGATCGATGTGCTGCTGAACCAAAGAGGGCAAATCCTGATTAATACTATTTTACATAATCGTCCTAGAATCAAACGGGTCGAGGAATACCAAAACGGTACTGCTAAATACACATTCTATTGTACCGAGTTCAATGCGTTTAACTATTTTATGCCGTTTGGCGAGAATGCGGTCGTTATCAACCCGTTATCTCTCAAGCAAAAACTTCATGCGGAGTTTGTGAACGCTGTTAACGCATATTCATAGAGAATTGGCAAAAAATCATCGAATAAATAAAAAGCCTGATTCAAACTCGCACGAGATGTGAACCGCCTCAAATTGTACGGACAGCACAAAAAAAGTGCCCTTAAGTGTAGAATATTAAAATTCAAGCAACATACTGACGTCGGTATTCCGTCGGCGTCAGTTTTGTTTTAAGTTGAATGCGTTGGTGATTGTAACCAATGTGATTGAAATTGAAAAATGTTAGCCACAAACATCAAATAAACATCAAACCCGCAAAAATCAAAAAATAATCAAAAAAGAAAATCGCTTAGGCAGCCGGATAATGGCTTACCTAAGCGATTTTCTTGGAGCTGATAACCGGATTTGAACCGGTGACCTCATCCTTACCAAGGATGCACTCTACCTACTGAGCTATATCAGCGCATTGAATTTGCCCGTGCTTTACTGCACAAGCAGTATTATAACACATAACTTTTAAAATTTCAAATGTTTTTTTAAAATTTTTAAAAATTTTTTTGGACAGATTTGCAATTTTTTGAAAAAACGGCTTAAATTAGGGAAAACTACTTGCAAAATCTTTTGTTTGGTGATATAATTTCCATTGTAAAATACGTAAGCTAAAGGAGTGGGCAGTCAACCCGCTCCTTGTTGTTTAGTTTGGAGGGTTACTATGGCAAAAAGCAAGGGCGGCGCAACGGTTTCCAAGGTTTGGCAGCTGTGCGAGCCTATTGTGCGTGAGCAGGGGCTTTCCCTGTGGGACGTCCGCTATGTAAAAGAGGGCGCGGATTGGTTTTTGCGCATCTTTATCGACAAGCCCGGCGGGGTGGATATAAACGACTGCGAGCGCGTATCGCGCGCCGTCAACGACCCGCTCGACGAGCTTGACCCCATCGAGGGCTCATACTGTCTTGAGGTGTGCTCGCCCGGAATAGAGCGCGAGCTGGTGCGCGACGAACACTTTGAGCAGTTTTTGGGAGCCGACGTAAAGGTAAAAATGCTTCGTCCCGTAGAGGGCGTTGGCAGAGAGTTTTGCGGAAGGCTTAAGGCATATGCCGACGGCATGGTGACCGTTGAGGATCACAGCGGCGAAAACGAGCTTACCTTCGGCAGGAAAGAAGCCGTTTGGATAAAGCTCGACGACTTTGACTGACGCCGTTACCGATTGTTTAATATTACATTACTATAGAAAAGGATGATTGGAAAAATGACGAACAAGGAACTATTTGAAGCGCTGAGAATGTTTGAAAAAGAAAAAGACATTCCGATGGACTACATGCTTCAGCAAATACAGAAGGCTATCGTTATCGCCTGCAAAAGCTACTACGGCGGCAACGAGAATGTAGTTTTTAAGATCGACCCCGAGAAGAACAGCTTCGACGTAAAGCTTGTAAAAACCATCGTCGAAGAGGTTGATGATCCCGACTTTGAGGTGACGCTTGAAGAGGCGTCAAAGATAAACAAAAGAAAGAAGTTTGTCGTGGGCGACGAGATAGAGATACCCCTCGACCCCAAAACCCTGGGCAGAATCGCCGTCGCCTCTGCGCGCAACGTTATCCGTCAGGGTATTCGCGCAGGCGAAAAGGGTCAGAGCCTGCTCGAGTTCCAGAGCAAGCTCGGCGAGATCGTCACCGCTACCGTTGAGCGCGTCGATCCCAAGACCGGCATCGCTACCATCAAAATAGGCAAAAGCGAGGCTATGCTGCCCAAAAACGAGCAGGTGGGCTGCGACGATCTGCGCGAGGGCGACCACGTAAAGGTTTATATCGCCGACGTAAAGGACAACGAAAGAGGTCCGCACGCTATCATCTCGCGTTCGCACCCCGGGTTTGTGCGCCGCATGTTCGAGCAGGAGGTGCCCGAGATATTCGACGGCATCGTAGAGATAAAGGCGGTGTCGCGCGAGGCGGGCTCACGCACAAAGATGGCTGTTATCAGCAACAACCCCGACGTTGACGCCATAGGCGCGTGCATAGGTCCCAAGGGCGCGCGCGTCAACAGCATCGTAAGCGAGCTGGGCGGCGAAAAAATCGACATCATCGAGTACAGCGACGACCCCAAAAAGTACATCTCGGCTGCGCTGTCGCCTGCTACCGTGGTTGGCGTTGACATCACCGACGAGGAGACCAAAAGCTGCAAGGCAACGGTGCCCGACGATCAGCTTTCACTCGCCATCGGCAACAAGGGTCAGAACGCCCGTCTTGCCGCAAGACTCACCGGCTGGAGAATAGACATCCGTCCCGAAAGCGGTTTTTACGGTGAGGACGACGAGGAAGAAGAAACGGCAGCCGAGGAAACGGCAGAGGCGGCTGAGGAAGTCACCGAGCCGGCTGAGGAAGCTACAGAGGCGACAGAGGAAACCGCAGAGGCGGCTGAGGAATAATGAAAAAGCAGCCGTTAAGAAAGTGCACCGGCTGCGGCGAGATGAAGCCAAAGCGCGAGCTTATTCGCGTTGTAAAGGCTCCCGCGGCAGAAGAAGACGGGGCGCAGGGCGCTGTAATTTCGCTTGACCTCACGGGAAAAATGCCGGGCAGAGGGGCGTATGTGTGCAAGAGCACAGACTGCTTTGAGGCGGCGCGGAAGGCGCGGCGCTTTGAACGCTCCCTTAGCTGCAAGATACCCGAACAGGTGTATGAGCAAATGAAGGCGCAGCTTGCCGGTGCGGAACAGAGGATAATATGAACGACAGATTATTGTCATTTTTAGGTATATGCAGGCGTGCGAAAAAGCTCGTAATAGGGGCTCAGGTCGCCGCCGAGTCGGCGGAGCAGGGCAGGTCATGCCTGATACTGTATTCCTCCGACGGCTCTCAAAACAGCCTTAAGCCCGTGCTTGCGGCAGCAAAGCAAAAGGGCGTTGAGGTCATGTGCGCGGGCAGAACCAAGGAGGAGCTGAGCAGCGCGCTGGGCAGGCTGTGCAACGTGCTGTCCGTGGAGGACAGAGGCTTTGCCGACCGGCTCAAAGAGATCATCGGTACCGAACAGGGAGGAGAATTTGATGAAAAAATACAAGGTTAAGGACGCGGCAACCGATTTGGGTGTGTCCAACAAGAAGATCACCGAAATACTGGAGAAATACTGCGGAGTTACAAAAAAGACGATGACGGCTCTCGAGGAAAGCGAGATGGACGTTATCTTTGATATTATCACGACCGAGAACAAGGTTGAAAGCCTCGACAGCTATTTTGCGGTTCGCAACGCAAAGCTCGACAATCCGCCCGAGCCCGAGGCCAAGCCCGAGACAACGGAGCCCAAGCCCGGGGACGGCAAGGCGGAAAAGCAGGGCGAAAAGCCCGCTCAGCCCGCTGCCAAGGGTGCGGCACAGCAGCCGGCAAAGCCCGAGGATAAGCCCGCGGGCGACGGCTCCAAGCAGCGCAAGCGCAAGGTCATAGACACCCGCGCAACAAATGTTGACGTTGAGCGCTACAACTCAAAATACGACGATCTGGCAAGCGATACCTCCAAGTCGCGCAGCACAGACCGCGACCACACCACAAAGAAGCAGAAATTCTCTAACCGCGCCCAAAAGCAGCGCGGACGCCGTCAGGGCAGGCGCGAAACCGAGGCTGAGCGTCTTAAGAGAATAGCGCTTGAGCGCAAGCAAAAGCCCATAACGGTTCAGATCCCCGACGAGATCACCGTGTCCGAGCTGGCATTGCGCCTTAAGGCAACCGTTGCCGAGGTGGTAAAGAAGGCGTTCCTTATGGGCACCATGGTCACGGCTACGGATACAATAGACTTTGACACCGCTTCTCTCATCGCCATGGAGTTCCATGCCAAGATCGAGAAGGAGGTAGTGGTCACCATCGAGGAGAAGATCATCGACGACAGCGAGGACGACGAGGCTGCCCTGGTAGAGCGCGCTCCCGTTGTGGTTGTAATGGGTCACGTCGATCACGGCAAGACCTCTATTCTTGACGCCATTCGCCATGCAAACGTGACCGCAGGCGAGGCGGGCGGAATAACCCAGCACATAGGCGCATACCGCGTAAAAATAAACGGAAAGCCCATCACCTTCCTCGACACACCGGGTCACGAGGCGTTCACCACCATGCGCGCAAGAGGCGCACAGGTGACCGATATCGCCATTCTTGTAGTGGCGGCGGACGACGGCATAATGCCTCAGACCGTAGAGGCTATAAACCACGCCAAGGCGGCTGGAGTTTCGGTGATCGTCGCTATCAACAAGATGGATAAGGTGGGCGCAAACCCCGAGCAGGTAAAGCAGCAGCTCACCGAATACGAGCTTATTCCCGAGGAGTGGGGCGGCGACACACCCTGTATTCCCGTTTCGGCAAAAACCAAGGAGGGTCTTGAGGACCTGCTTGAAATGGTAACTCTCGTAGCCGAGATGAAGGAGCTTAAAGCCAACCCCGACCGCGCCGCAAAGGGTACGGTCATCGAGGCAAGGCTTGACAAGGGCAGAGGTCCCATAGCCACCGTGCTGGTTCAGAACGGCACCCTGCACAAGGGCGACACCATAATCGCGGGCACAAGCGTGGGCAGAGTAAGAGTTATGACGAACGACAAGGGCGAGCGCGTTTCCGAGGCGGGTCCCTCTGTTCCCGTTGAGATTACCGGTCTTGACGAGGTGCCCGTAGGCGGCGATGTGTTTGACGCGGTTTCCGACGAGCGTCTGGCACGCACCCTTGTAGAGCAGAGAAAGTCCGAGAAGAAGGAAGAGATATTCAACGCTCAGACCAAGGTAACGCTCGACAACCTGTTTGATCAGATGAAGCTGGGCGAGGTCAAGGAGCTGCAAATCATAGTAAAGGCAGACGTTCAGGGCTCGGTAGAGGCTGTAAAGCAGTCGCTTGAAAAGCTCTCAAACGAAGAGGTTCGCGTAAACGTAATCCACGGCGCGGTTGGCGCAATAAACGAGAGCGACGTAATGCTTGCAGACGCCTCGGACGCCATCATCGTAGGCTTCAACGTCCGTCCCGACTCCGTTGCGGCGGATCATGCCGAGCGTTCGGGTGTGGATATGCGCCTTTACAGCGTCATTTACGACTGCATCAACGAGATAGAGTCCGCCATGAAGGGTATGCTGGCTCCCAAGACCCGCGAGGTGGTTCTGGGCATGGCGGAGTGCCGCAACGTAATCAAGATAAAATCTGTGGGCACCATAGCGGGCTCCTATGTAAAGAGCGGCAAAATACAGCGCAACGGCGGCGTAAGGGTAATACGCGACGGCATTGTTATCGCCGAGGACAAGATCGCATCGCTGCAGCGCTTTAAGGACGCGGTAAAAGAGGTTAACGAGGGCTACGAGTGCGGTATCGGACTTGAAAAGTTCAACGACCTCAAGGAAGGCGACATGTTTGAGGTTTATACCATAGAGGAATACAGAGATTGATTTACAGGAGATAAAATGGCAAGTCACAGAATTGAACGGACAACGGAGGACATCAGGCGCGAGCTCACGGCTATATTCCGCGAGCTCAAGGATCCGCGCGTATGTCAGGCGTTTTTGTCAATAGTCAGGGTAGAGGTCACAAACGACCTGTCCTACTGCACCGTAAAGGTGAGCGCCATGGAGGGACTTGACAGGGCGAAGGAAGCGGCAAAGGGGCTCAAGTCCGCCTCGGGCTTCATTCGCCGCGAGCTGGGTCACAGGCTGCACCTGCGCCATGTGCCCGAGCTGATCTTTGAGCCTACCGACAGCATTGAGTACAGCGCGAACATCAGCCGTATTCTCAATTCCCTCGATATTACCGAAAGTGAGGACGAACAGGATGAATGAGATGATCAAGCAGGCTGCAGCCTTTTTGCGTGAGCGCGACAACTTTGACATCCTTACTCACGACTTTCCCGACGGCGACACCCTGGGCAGCGGCTTTGCGCTGTGCATCGCGCTGCAAAGCATAGGAAAAAAGGCGCGCGTCATAACAACGGGCGTGCCCAAGGATTTCATCTTTTTGCAGGAGGGCATAGTGCCCATGAGCTTTGACACGCAGACGGTGGTCAGCGTTGACGTTGCGGACGAAAAGCTTCTCGGCAAAAACCGCGAGGCGTACGCGGGCAAAATAGACCTGTGCATAGATCACCACCGCACAAACGTGATTCAGGCTCCGCTAAGGCTGGTTGACGCCGAGGCGGCGGCAAACTGCGAGATACTGTATTATCTGCTGCCCGAGCTGGGCGCCGAGCTTACGCGCGGCGTGCGCAACAACCTTTATACCGGCATAGCCACCGACACGGGCTGCTTCCGCTACACCAACACCACCGCCAAAACCCTTCGCACGGCGGCGGCGCTTGTTGAGCTTGGCTGCGACACCGCCTACATAAACAAGGTGATGTTTGAAACTAAAACAAAAAAAAGAATGGCGCTCGAGCGCGAGATACTCGACACCATGGAATATTGCTGCGGCGACCGCTGTGCCATAATAGCCGCCACCCTCGATATACAAAACAGGGTCGGCGTGTGCGACGGCGAGCTGGAGGGGCTTGCGTCCATCCCAAGGCAGATAGAGGGCGTTGAGATAGGCATTACCATGCGCGAAAAAGAGCCCGGGGTGTTCAAGGTGTCGGTTCGCACCGACGAAACCCGGGTAAACGCCGCAACATTTTGTTCGCAGTTCGGCGGCGGCGGTCACGCGGCTGCGGCAGGCTGCACGGTAAAGGGCACTCTTGAGCAGGCAAAGGCGCAGCTTGAAAAGGCTGCGGGCGAGGCGTTATGGACGGCGTAATCGCGGTAGATAAGCCCGCGGGCTTTACGTCCTTTGACGTTATCGCGGTGATAAGGCGGCTTACGGGTCAGCGCAAAACGGGTCACACCGGCACGCTCGACCCCAACGCCACGGGCGTGCTGCCCGTGCTGCTCGGCTCCGCCACCAAGGCGCAAGATATTATAGTAAACCACGACAAGCGATACACAGCCGACTTTCGCCTGGGCGTCACCACCGACACCCTCGACATCTGGGGCAGGGTGACGGGCGAAAGCGGCAAAGCAGCCTCAAGGGCTCAGACAGAGGCTCTGCTGCCGCGCTTTACGGGCGAAATAGAGCAGATACCACCCATGTATTCGGCGGTGCAGAAGAACGGTCAGCGGCTGTATGACCTCGCCCGCAAGGGTATAGAGGTGGAGCGCGACAGCCGCCGCGTAACGGTCTATAGCCTGTCGCTCCTTGATTTTGACGAAGAAAGCCAAACGGGTCGGCTCGACATAGCCTGCTCAAAGGGCACCTATGTGCGCACCCTGATAGACGACCTCGGAGCGGCGCTCGGAACGGGCGCGGTAATGACCGCTCTGCGAAGAACCGAGGCGTGCGGCTACTGCCTGGACGACTGCGTCACCCTTGACCGTCTGAAGGAGCTGAGCGAAAGCGGTGAGCTTGACACGGCGCTTCGCCCTGTCCAAAGCCTGTTTGTAAGCTATCCGGAATTAACGGTTTCGGCGGCGCAGGCAAAGCGCTTTTTAAACGGCGGCGCTCTGGACGCAGACCGCACCGCTCTCAGGGGCAGGGCGCAGGACGGACAGATATACAGGATATGCCGCGGCGGCTTTTTGGGTCTTGCCCGGGCAGAGGCAGGCTTGCTTAAGATTTATAAATTGTTTGCAAAGGCGGAAGATTTTATTTTTTAAATATTTTCGGTCGGTTTTTTAAGTCGGGAAGACAGCTTTGCTTAGGCAAGGGCTTGTTTTCCCGAGCAAAACTATTCACCATTCACTATTAATTGTTCACTAAAAAAGTCGGGAAGATAAGTCCTCGCCAAAGCGAAGCTGTCTTCCCGACTTAATATTTAATAAAAATTTATGCCGTTAAATCATTTCTGTATTCCACCTGCGCAATTTCCGAGAGGTTGCCCTCGGCGTCGCTTGCCTGTATAGTTATTATGTAATTCGCGCCGTTTAGCGGAAGCATTTGGCGGAATATCACTACCGAGCTGTCGGCGGTGAAATCGCGGTACAGGTACGCCTCGTTTCTTTCGTCATACATAAGCTCCCACTCGGCTCCGCCGCCCAAGCTTTTAAAGCGTTGTACTGCCTCTATATCCGTATCTGTCAAGCCTCTCGGCATATCATACATCTGAGGGCTTTCTCCTGCCTTGCGGTAATGATAACGTTGCAGCTTAAAGCTGTAGGTATATGGCTCTGTTCCGTATTGCGCCCGTGCGGTAAGCAGGGTGTCATAGTAGTTTGCATTTTCGGAATGGTGAGATACAATGCGAAAAACCGTGGATTCCGTTTCTGCCACAACGTAAGGCATTGTGATCTCACGCCTGTAGTTGTCGGAATTGTACGCCAGCAGCCTTACCGTGTGCTCTCCGGCAGAGTCAAAGGTGCAGGTCATGTCAGGCTTTGCCGAACGCGGCTGAATGACCGCGCCGTCTATCATAAACTCAAAGGTCACGCTGTTATCGTACGACAGGGCTGTAAAGGTCACGGGAGTACCCGGTGCAGCCTCGCCGGAGTTATAAGAGGCATAAAAGGCGCCGATACTGACGTAACGGGTATAACCTCCGCCGTAGCCCTCGGGTATGTCCATTTCCGCAACACAACGCTGAATCCATGTTGCATCGTCAATTGTAACCTCGCCGTCATGGTCGTAATCTGCGGCGAACCACCGGTCATAATCCAAATCTGTATATCCTGCTAAATAACGCTGGATCGCGGTCGCGTCGGCAATGGTGATCGCGTGTGCCGAGCTTTGATCCACATCCCCGTATCTGCCCGGGGGAAGAGCCGCCGATGCGTTGACTGTAAAGAGAGATAAAATCAATGATATGGCTAACACTAAAGATATAATTCTTTTCATAAATGATTCACCGCCTTTTATCCGAGATAAGCAAACGCGCCGTTGGAAAAATCAGAAATATAGTTATAAACTCTGCTTTGTATCAAAGTCACATCATCTATTGTTGGAGAGAACTGTAAATCCGTATTGTTTTTTGCATTCCAATTATTCAGAGCAGCCACATGATAACCAACCTGTTGCCCACGATACGCACGAACCGACACTTCCTTGATCACCAACACAAGGGAACGCGTTGCTCTGGCTTAGATCGACAGAGCTTGGCAGGTTACCTGTATCGCTGTTATTATCTCCGTCGGTCTCTTGACTTTGGTTTGAAGCGTCGTAGTCAATTATATACTCTATATCCTCGTCATTTTCAAGCGCTCCCAAGCCGTATTGAACAGTCTCAGCTTCTTCTGCGCTGACATTGACCCACGCAAGAGGCAGAGCGGCAACGATCAGACAAATTGTTATAATGCCGGATAATATTTTTTTTGACATAATCTCCTCACTTTCAACTACATTATATCACTTTAGTGCTAATCAGTAAATGCGCGATTTGCATAATATAATGCGCAGAATGTTAGTGACATTAATAAAAAACTCATAAAAACATTAACAAAAATGTGAACAAAACACAAATCACGACTCAAAGCTCCTTTTATTTCTATTTTAGAAAATTCTTTCGGTAAATTTTAAAAAAAGGTGGAAATATTTTCGTGTATATGATATAATGACCCTGTGTAACAAAAAAGCGCCGGTGGGCGCTCTGTCCCGCCTGTCATAACCGCGCTGACAGCGATAACCCGGCAATACGGCGGGATCAAGCAGTTTCCCATAAAACAAAAAACCAATACATACGAAGGAGAATCATCATGGTAACAAGAGAAGATGTGGAAAACATCGCGCTGCTTTCCAAGCTTTTTGTGCCCGAGGAAGAGCTTGACGGGCTTACCGCGTCCATGCAGGAGATTATCGACTTTGCCGACGCCATCAACAACGCTCCCGCAAGCGACGGGGGCTTTGACAATATCAACAATCTGTCCAACGTGTTCCGCGAGGACGTGGTAATACCGTCTTATCCGAGCACGGAGATCCTTAAAAACGCGCCCGAGCAGGCGGAGGATCATTTCCTTGTGAGAAACAGAGAGTGAGGTGCGGCATGGGTACTATAGCAAAAATACATGAAATGCTTGCAGGCAAGGAGTGCTCCTGCACAGAGCTTACCAAAAGCTATCTTTCCGAAATAGAAAAGGCAAACGGCGAGCTTAACGCCTATGTTTGCGTAACGGGCGACGAGGCGCTTGAGGCTGCCGCCGCCGTCGATAAAAAAATAGCCGCAGGCGAGGAGATAGGTCTGCTCGAGGGCGTTCCCATGACCCTTAAGGACAACATGTCAACCAAGGGCATAAGCACCACCTGCTGCTCAAAGATACTTTCGGGCTACAAGCCCATATATGACGCCACGGTGTGGGAGCTGCTCAAGGCGCAGAACGCGGTTTTGCTGGGCAAGACCAACATGGACGAGTTCGCCATGGGCTCCTCCTGCGAAAACTCCTGCTACGGCGGAGCCGCCAACCCCTTTAACACGGCTCACGTTGCAGGCGGCTCCTCGGGCGGCGCGGCAAGCGCCGTGGGCGGAAACCTTGCGGCTTATGCCCTCGGCTCCGACACGGGCGGCTCCATACGTCAGCCCGCGTCCTTCTGCGGCGTGGTTGGCTTAAAGCCCACATACGGCGCGGTGTCGCGTTACGGGCTTATCGCCTACGCCAGCTCGCTTGACCAGATAGGCCCCGTCACCAAGAGCGTTGAGGACGCCGCGCTGGTGTATGACGCCATATCAAAGCAGGACAGGCGCGACTCCACCTCGGTGGGCGGCAAGGGCGACGCTTACGCTCAGCTCAACAACAGCATTAAGGGCATGAAGATAGGCATAGCGCGCGAGTACCTTGACGGTGTGCGCGACGACGTAAAAGAGGCTGTGCTCGAGGCTGCAAAGGTATATGAGTC